>CAMDHS010000008.1 GCA_945898115.1 Comamonas sp. lk | reverse complement strand
GCGCCTTGGTGCCTTCGGCCACGGTCTTGGCGTTCCAGAAGGCCTGGGCGGCGCGGGCTTGCTTGCCCATCTTGGCTTGTTCGAGCACTTTGACGACCGTGATGTACCAACTGCCAACGCTCATGATGAGCAAGAGGATGAGCACGGTTTTAGCCACCATGTCGGAGCCGCCCCACAGGGCTTCTAGGCCGTAGGGGTTGGTGCTGGCTTGCGCCACGGTAGCTGCCGCAGCAGGGGCACTTGTGGCCACCGTCTGGGCGAGCACTGGCAGTGCGCAGACCGCCAGCGCACCAAGCGCCAGTTGAGCTGCCAGAAAAACGCGTTTTGAACTGTTCATACCCATTTTTTTCATCCTGTGTAGGCCAACGATCCGCCGGACTGTATCAGAGCCATAGCCCCCGAAGGGCAACCCGCCAGGCTATGGGATCCGCACCCGGACGTAAAATTTGCTTTTGCCCGCAACCTTCACAACCGACCATGTCCGACAAAATCATTCCCATCACCCCCATCAACCGCCGCAGTGCAAACATTACCGAAGGCAAGTCCCGCGCACCCAACCGGTCCATGTACTACGCCATGGGCTACGAAGAGTCAGACTTCAAAAAACCCATGGTCGGCGTGGCCAACGGCTACAGCACCATCACACCCTGCAACAGCGGCCTGCAAAAGCTGGCCGACGCAGCGATTGACGGCATTGAAGAAGCCGGCGGCAACGCCCAGGTATTTGGCACGCCCACCATTTCGGATGGCATGGCCATGGGCACCGAAGGCATGAAATACAGCCTGGTCAGCCGCGAGGTGATCTCGGACTGCATCGAGACCTGCGTGCAAGGCCAGTGGATGGACGGCGTGGTGGTGGTCGGCGGCTGCGACAAAAACATGCCCGGCGGCATGATGGGCATGCTGCGCGCCAATGTGCCGGCCATTTACGTCTACGGCGGCACCATCCTGCCGGGCCGCTACCAGGGCCAAGACCTCAACATCGTCAGCGTGTTTGAGGCCGTGGGCCAAAACGCAGCGGGCAATTTGAGCGACCATGATCTGCTCGAAATTGAGCGACGCGCCATTCCCGGCCCCGGCTCTTGCGGCGGCATGTACACGGCCAACACCATGTCCAGCGCCTTTGAGGCCCTGGGTATGTCGCTGGCGTATTCGAGCACCATGGCCAACCCGCACGACGAAAAAATGAATTCGGCCAAAGAATCGGCCAAAGTGCTGATTGAAGCCATCAAAAAAGACCTCAAGCCCCGCGACATCGTCACCCGCAAGTCGATTGAGAACGCCGTAGCCGTCATCATGGCCACCGGCGGCTCCACCAACGCGGTGCTGCACTTCTTGGCCATCGCCCACGCCGCCGAAGTGGAATGGACGATTGACGACTTTGAGCGCGTGCGCGTCAAAACTCCCGTCTTGTGCGACCTCAAACCCAGCGGCAAATACCTGGCTGTTGATCTGCACCAGGCCGGCGGCATTCCGCAGGTTATGAAAACCTTGTTGACTGCGGGCCTGCTGCATGGCGACTGCATCACCATCACCGGGCAGACGATTGCCGAAGTGCTCAAAGACGTGCCCGACGTGCCGCGCGCCGACCAGGACGTGATTCGCCCCATCGACAAACCCATGTACGCACAAGGCCACCTGGCCATCCTTAAAGGCAATCTGTCGCCCGAAGGCGCCGTGGCCAAAATTACCGGCTTAAAGAAACCAGTGATGACCGGCCCAGCCCGCGTATTTGAAGACGAACAATCGGCCCTCAAAGCCATTTTGGCGGGCAGCATCGTGGCCGGCGACGTGATGGTGCTGCGCTACCTGGGCCCCAAAGGCGGCCCCGGCATGCCCGAGATGCTGGCACCCACCGGCGCCCTGATCGGCGCGGGCCTGGGCGAAAGCGTGGGCCTGATCACCGACGGCCGCTTCTCGGGAGGCACCTGGGGCATGGTGGTCGGCCACGTGGCGCCTGAGGCCGCCGCTGGTGGCACGATTGCGCTCATCCACGAGGGCGACTCGATCACCATCGACGCGCACCAGCTCATCCTGGAACTCAATGTGGACGCCGCCGAGCTTGCCAAACGCCGCGCCGCCTGGACCGCGCCCGCGCCCCGCTACACGCGCGGCGTGCAAGCCAAATTTGCCTTTAACGCGTCCACCGCCAGCAAGGGTGCGGTGCTGGACAACTACTAAGTTGGCCGCCGCCATGCAAACTGCCGCGCGACTGGCTGCCCTGTGCGGCGCGCTGCTGCTCGGGTCACACGCCTGGGCAGACGCGGCAGCCGAGGCGGCTTTTGCCAAGTCCAAAAACTGCCTAGCCTGCCACGCCATCGACAAAAAGGTGGTGGGCCCGGCACTTAAAGCCGTAGCCGACAAATACCGCCAAGACCCTGGCGCCGCAGAGCGGCTGGCACTCAAAGTGCGCCAGGGCGGCAACGGCGCTTGGGGCGTGGTTTATATGCCGGCCAACGCGGAGGTGTCGCCCGAGGAGTCGAAGCGACTGGTGGCTTGGGTGCTGGGCTTGAAATAGGCGTCCAAAGGACCAAAAAAATGCCAGCCTTGTTTGCACCGGCTGGCATTTTTTGGCCCCTCCACCCCTTGCGGGGCGTGGATTTGCGGCTTAGGCTGAGAAGTTGGCTTCTGCAAAGCCCCAGTTCACCAGCTTGTCGAGGTAGGTTTCGACGAACTTGGGGCGCATATTGCGGTAGTCGATGTAGTAGGCGTGTTCCCACACGTCCACGGTCAAGAGCGCTTTGTCGGCGGTGGTCAGCGGGGTGCCAGCGGCGCCCATGTTCACGATGTCCAGCGATCCGTCGGCCTTTTTCACCAACCAGGTCCAACCGGAGCCAAAGTTGCCCACGGCCGATTTGACGAAAGCTTCCTTGAAAGCCGCGTAGCTGCCCCACTTGGCGGTGATGGCTTCAGCCAGTGCGCCAGAGGGTTCGCCGCCGCCCTGGGGCTTCATGCAGCTCCAGAAAAAGGTGTGGTTCCAGATTTGTGCGGAGTTGTTGTAGATGCCGCCGGTGGACTTTTTGATGATCTCTTCCAGGGCCATGGCCTCAAATTCCGTGCCTTTTTGCAGGTTGTTGAGGTTCACGACGTAGGCGTTATGGTGCTTGCCGTGGTGAAACTCCAGCGTTTCCTGGGAATAAGCGGGGGCCAATGCGTCAATGGCGTAGGGAAGTGCGGGCAGGGTGTGTTCCATGGGGGTCCTCTGGGTTGGTCAAGTAAAACAGGCGAATTGTAGAAACTAATGAATAGCCACAGACTGCACTTGCAAAGCGGCCGTGCCGTCGGCAAGGGTGGCTTGCACCGCTTGGCCCGGGTGCAATTGCGCCACCTGGGTGAGCGCTTGGCCTTGCGTGTCGGTCAGCCAGGCGTAGCCGCGGGCCAGCACCAGGCGCGGGTCGAGCAAGCCCAGACGCAATTCCAACGAGGCAACACGGTGCGTTTGCGCCTGCAAGCTGCGCTGCGCGGCCACTGCCAGCACCGCTTGCGCCCGCTGCAAAGCCACCGCGCGCGCCTGCAGGCGCTGGGGCAAGGCGTGACTCAGGCGCTGGCCTGCACCCGCTAAGGCCAATTGCCTACGCGCCAAAGTGGCCGAGGGGCGACCCAAGCGCGCAGTGGCGATGTCCAGGGCCTGCACGCGGCGGTCTAGCAGGCGGTAGGCGGCGGTCTGCAAACGGTCTTGCAACTGCGCGGCACCATCCATGGCCTCTTGGCGCGCCGGGGCGCAGAGTTCGGCCGCAGCCGTGGGCGTGGGCGCGCGCAAGTCGGCCACAAAGTCGGCAATCGTAAAGTCGGTCTCGTGGCCAATGCCGGCCACTACCGGCACCGGGCTGTCAAACAAGGTGCGCGCCAGCGTCTCGTCGTTGAACGACCACAGGTCTTCCAGGGCGCCGCCGCCGCGCACCAGCAAAATCACGTCGATAGGCACGGCACCTGCCTGCAGCGCGCCAGTCGCGGGCAGCGCCAGCGCATACAGCTGCTGCAACGCCTGGCAAATCTCAAGAGCAGCGCCCTGCCCTTGCACGCTGGCCGGGGCCAGTACCACCGGAATGTGCGGCACGCGGCGCTGCAGCGCGGTCACCACGTCGTGCAAGGCGGCGGCTCCCAGCGAGGTGACCAGACCAATGCCGCGCACCCGGCGCGGCAAGGGGCGCCTGTGCGCAGGGTCAAACAGGCCTTGGGCTTCGAGCTTGGCCTTGAGCAGCAAAAACTGCTCAAACAAGGTGCCCTCGCCTGCGCGCACCATGCTTTCGACCACCAGTTGCAGCTCGCCGCGCTGCTCGTAGACGCCCAGGCGGCCCGACACCTCGACCCGTTGGCCATCGCGCGGCGCAAAGTCCAGGCCGCTGGCGGCGCGCTTGAACATGGCGCAGCGGATCTGGCCGCTGTCGTCCTTGAGCGAAAAATAGCAGTGGCCGCTGGCTGCGCGCACAAAACCGCTTATCTCGCCAGCCAAGCGCACTGGGTTAAAGCGTGCGTCCAGGGTATCGGCAATCGCGTGGCACAGCGCGCCCACGCCCCAGACGCGAGGCAGTGTGCGGGCAAGTGGCGTGGCGGAAGGAGTGGCGTCTGGCATGGAATGGAAAAAGGCGGTCTGGAATCAGGGGAAACAAGGCGAACCTTGGCGGGGCGAAGTGTGGGCCGCAGGCGGCGAACAATCCCGGATAATGCCCGTCTATTCAAACAGTACTTACTGCAAAGGGAGCGTCGCCTTGTTTTCCATCATACAAGCTGCTGGATGGCCAATTTGGCCGCTGATTGCCAGCTCGGTGCTTGCGCTTGCCATTGTGTTTGAGCGCTTTATCAGCCTGGCCGAACCCAAGATTGCGCCCCCCGGCCTAGCAAAAGCCGTGATGGCCGCGACCCAGCAGCGTATTCCGGCATCCGCATCTGTAGCAGAGCTCGAGAGCAATTCGCTGCTCGGGCAAGTGCTGGGCAGCGCGCTGCAAGCGCTCAACGAGAACCCCCAATCCAGCGAAGACGACCTGCGCGCCGTGGTGCAAAACGCCGGGCGCACCGTGGCCCAGCGCATGGACGTGCACCTGAGCGCCCTGGCCACGGTGGCGTCGGCTGCGCCGCTGATGGGCTTGTTGGGCACGGTGATCGGCATGATCGAGATCTTTGGCGCGCAAGGGCCCGTGGGCGGCACCGGCAACCCGGCGCAAATGGCCCAAGGCATTTCCATAGCCTTGTATAACACCGCCTTTGGCCTGCTGGTGGCGATTCCAGCGCTGGTGTTTTGGCGCTACTTCCGAGCCCGGGTAGACGGCTATTTGCTGACCCTGGAAACCAGCGCAGACCAGCTGCTGCGCCACCTTAAAGCCTGCGGGCACATCAAGCCATGAGCTTGCGCTTTGGCGGCTCCAACGCAGGCGGATCGGGCTTTGTTTTTGGCGCGCCCCGGCGCGACGAGCCCGAGATCAACCTGATTCCCTTCATCGACGTGCTGCTGGTGGTACTGATTTTTCTGATGCTTTCGACCACCTACAGCAAATACAGCCAGCTCAAGATCAATCTGCCTGTGGCCAATGCCGAGGCACCTCAGGAGTTTCCGCGCGAAGTGCATGTGGGTGTGAGCGCCAGCGGCGACTACAGCGTGGGTAACCAGACGCTGCAAGGCCGCGGTCTGCGCGCCTTGGCCACCGCGCTGCGCGCCAGCGCCCAGGGCGGCGGCACACCGGTGCTTATCGTCAGCGCAGACGCCAGCGCCAGTCACCAGTCGGTGATGACCGCCATTGAGGCCGCGCGCCTGGTCGGCATCACCCAAGTCACCTTCGCCTTGCAAAGCCCGACGCCGGGCAGCGACTAGGTCCCATGCGCAACGCGCTTGCCAGCGCCTTGCTGCGCGCCTGGGCCGTTAAAGGGCTGCTGGCCTGCACGCTGCTGCCCGTGGCCGCCCTCTACGGCGCCCTGGCGGCCTTGCGCCGCCAGTTGTTTCGCTGGCAGCTGCTTCGCGCCTTGCGCGTGAACGCCTTTGTCATCGTGGTGGGTAATGTGGTGGCCGGTGGTGCGGGAAAAACGCCCACGGTGATTTCACTAGTGCGCCATCTACAAGCCCAGGGCCTGCGCGTGGGCGTGGTCTCGCGCGGGTTTGGGCGCGACAGCAAGGCCTGCCAGGCGGTGAGCGCGTCGTCTAGCGCGCAGGAAGTGGGCGATGAGCCCTTGCTAATTGCGCGTGCCACTGGCGCCCCAGTGTTTGTCGCCCGCGACCGCCATCAGGCGGCCAGCGCACTGCTCGCCGCACACCCGCAGACCGATGTCATCGTCTGCGACGACGGTTTGCAGCATTACCGCCTGTTTCGTGATTTGGACATCTGCGTGTTTGACGACCGGGGCTGCGGCAACGGCTGGCTGCTGCCCGCCGGCCCCTTGCGCGAACCTTGGCCGCGCCGGGGCGTGGCCAGCGCTGGGCAAAGCGCCGAGTGCTTACTGGTGCTCAACACCAGTGGCATAGGCGCGGGCGTAGGCGGAGGTGGGCAATTCAGTGCGCTGCGCGCTCTGGCCACGGTGGCGCAAGACCGCCACGGCGCCACCACGCCTCTGCTAGACCTGAATGCGCCAGGGCGTTTGCCGGTGCAGGCGGTGGCGGGTATTGCCCGACCCGAGATGTTTTTCAGCATGCTGCGCCAGACCGGGCTGGTATTGGCCCAAACGCAAGCCCTGCCGGACCACTTTGATTTTCGCCAGGCCCACACTGCATCTTGGAGCGCGGTACAACTGCTTTGCACCGAAAAAGACGCGCCCAAGCTTTGGCAGGTGGCGCCCAGCGCACTGTGCGTGGCGCTGGAGCAAACGATTGAGGCGGCTTTTTTTGCTGCAGTGGACCAGCACATCGCCGCCCACCGTGCAGCGCAGGCGGCCAGACGTTTATCATCTGACCATGGACACTAAGCTGCTTTCTCTGCTCGTTTGCCCGGTCACCAAAGGCCCCCTGGAATGGAGTGCCAACAAGCTGGAGCTGTGGTCGCGCAGCGCCCGCCTGGCTTATCCGGTGCATGACGGCATTCCCATCCTGCTGGAAAACGAGGCTCGCCCCTTGAGCGACGCCGAGCTCGGCGTGTGAGCCCGCCCGGTATGCGCACCACCGTGCTGATACCGGCGCGGCTGGCTTCGACCCGTCTACCCAACAAGCCGCTGGCCGACATTGGCGGCGTCCCCATGGTGGTGCGCGTGGCGCAGCGGGTGCTCTCAGGTATGGCGCCGGGTACGCGCGTGGTGGTGGCCGGTGACAGCGAATCCATACTGCAAGCCTGCGCCCAACACGGCATTGAAGCGGTCTTGACCCGCCAGGACCACCCCTCAGGTAGCGACCGGCTGGCCGAGGCCTGCGATATTTTGGGACTGCACGACGACGCCATCGTGGTCAATGTGCAAGGCGACGAGCCGCTGATAGACCCCGTGCTGGTGACCGCCGTAGCCCAGGTACTGCAAGACAACGCCACCGCCAGCATGGGTACTGCAGCCTGCCCCATTACCGAGGCCGACGAATTTTTTAACCCCAATGCGGTGAAAGTGGTACTCGACGCCGCGTCACACGCCCTGTATTTCAGCCGCGCACCTATCCCTTGGTGGCGCGATGCGCCCACCAATGGACCGCGCCAGTTACCCAGCCCTGCGCCGCTGCGCCATATCGGCATTTATTCCTACCGCGTGGGCTTCTTGCGCCAATTCCCCTGCTTGGCGCCCGCCCCACTGGAAAGTACCGAAGCCCTGGAGCAGTTGCGCGCGCTGTGGCACGGGCACCGGATTGCGGTGCATGTGGCAGCTAGCGCGCCGGGCGCGGGCGTGGACACGCCCGAAGACCTGGAGCGCGTGCGCGCCTGGTTGGCGCAGATGCAGTGAACTTGTTGCCTCACCAAGAGGCACGCGTGTAAGGATGGCGCGGGTTCGTACATGCTATTCTCTAAAGACAACAATGCGCTCCACATGAGACAAACCGCCAAGCGGTTGCGTAAGCGCAAACGAGATTTATTTTCCAATTGAGGTTCGCAATGAAACTGATTCTTCTAGGAGCTCCGGGCGCAGGCAAGGGAACGCAAGCCACCTTTATTTGCCAAAAATACGGCATCCCCCAAATTTCTACCGGCGACATGCTGCGCGCTGCCGTCAAGGCCGGCACGCCCTTGGGCCTGGAAGCCAAGTCCATCATGGACTCGGGCGGTTTGGTCAGCGACGCGCTCATCATTAACTTGGTCAAAGAGCGCCTGACGCAAGCCGATTGCGCCAAGGGCTTTTTGTTTGACGGCTTTCCCCGCACCATTCCCCAGGCCGACGCCATGAAGGCCGCTGGCGTGGAACTCGACTACGTGATCGAAATTGATGTGCCCTTTGACTCCATCATCGAGCGCATGAGCGGTCGCCGCTCGCACACCGCGTCTGGCCGCACCTACCACGTCAAGTTCAACCCGCCCAAGATCGAAGGCGTAGACGATGTGAGCGGCGAGCCCCTGATCCAGCGCGAAGACGACAAGGAAGCCACCGTCAAAAACCGCCTGTCGGTCTACAGCGCGCAAACCCGCCCCCTGGTCAAGTACTACTCCGACTGGGCGCAGCAAGAGCCCAGCAAAGCACCCAAGTACCGCGCGGTGGCCGGCGTGGGCGATGTGGACACTATTACCGCCAGCGTATTCGCGGCGCTGGAAAGCTAAGCAGACGCGCCAGCCTGGTCGCTGGCATAAAAAAAGCCCGATCTGCGCAAGCAGGCCGGGCTTTTTCATTGGGGCGGCGCGGACACGCGCCAGCCACCAATACAACTCAGTAGGCTTTGCCGAGCTGGTCCAAGATAGCCGGATTTTCCAGGGTGGACGTGTCTTGCGTTACCGCCTCGCCCTTGGCCAGCGAGCGCAGCAGGCGGCGCATGATCTTGCCGGAGCGGGTTTTGGGCAGGTTTTCACCAAAGCGAATGTCCTTGGGCTTGGCAATCGGGCCGATCTCTTTGGCCACCCAGTCACGCAGTTCCTTGGCGATGATTTTGGCTTCTTCGTCGGTGGGGCGCGAACGCTTCAACACGACAAAGGCGCAAATCGCCTCGCCGGTCAGGTCGTCCGGGCGGCCCACCACGGCGGCCTCGGCCACCAGGTCGGTCTTGGACACCAGGGCAGACTCGATTTCCATGGTTCCCATGCGGTGGCCCGAGACGTTAAGTACGTCGTCAATGCGACCGGTAATGCGGAAATAGCCACGGTCAATGCTGCGCACCGCGCCGTCGCCGGCAAGATACATCTTGCCTCCCATTTCCTCAGGAAAGTAGCTCTTCTTGAAGCGCTCGGGGTCGTTCCAGATGGTGCGAATCATGGAAGGCCAGGGGCGCTTGACGACCAGAATGCCGCCGGTGCCATTGGGAATGTCGTTGCCGACTTCGTCCACGATAGCGGCAATGATGCCGGGCAGCGGCAAAGTGCAGCTTCCAGGCACCAGGGGCGTGGCGCCGGGCAGGGGCGTCATCATGTGGCCGCCGGTTTCGGTCTGCCAAAAGGTGTCCACGATGGGGCATTTTTCGTGGCCAATGTTCTTGTAGTACCACATCCAGGCTTCGGGGTTGATGGGCTCGCCCACCGAACCAAGGATGCGCAGGCTGCTCAGGTCCGACCGATCCGGGTGCACGGCGGCGTCGCTTTCGGCGGCCTTGATCAGCGAACGGATGGCCGTGGGCGCGGTGTAGAAAATCGAGCACTTGTGGCGCTCAATCATCTGCCAGAAGCGTCCGGCGTTGGGGAATGTGGGCACGCCTTCAAAAATGATTTGCGTGGCGCCTGCGGCCAAGGGGCCGTAAGCCACATAGGTGTGGCCGGTGATCCAGCCGATATCGGCCGTGCACCAGAACACGTCATTGGGCTTCAAATCGAAGGTCCAGTCCATGGTCAGCTTGGCCCAAAGCAAGTAGCCGCCGGTGGAATGCTGCACGCCCTTGGGCTTGCCGGTCGAGCCCGAGGTGTAAAGAATAAAGAGCGGGTGCTCTGCGCCCACGGGCACAGGCGCGCAGACAGTGCTGTGCCCCTCGACCGCCTGGGTAAATGTCTTGTCGCGTCCGGCCACCATGGCGCAGGCACTCGCCGTACGCTGGTAGACGTAGACGTTCTTGATCGACTCGCAGCCGCCCATGGAAATACCCTCGTCCACGATGGCTTTAAGAGGCAACTCTTTGCCGCCTCGCATTTGAAAGTTGGAAGTGATCACCGCCACGGCACCTGCGTCGATGATGCGTTCTTGCAGCGCCTTGGCCGAGAAGCCACCAAACACCACGCTGTGGGTTGCGCCAATGCGGGCGCAGGCTTGCATGGCGATCACGCCCTCTAAAGTCATGGGCATGTAAATCAATACACGGTCGCCTTTTTGGATGCCGTCAGCCTTGAGCGCATTGGCAAACTGGCTCACACGCGAGAGCAGCTCGCGGTAGGTGGTCTTGGTGACCGCACCGTCGTCGGCTTCAAAAATGACGGCGGTCTTGTTCTCATGGGGCGTGCCCATGTGCTTGTCCAGGCAATTGGCCGAGGCATTGAGTTCGCCGTCGTCAAACCACTTGTAAAACGGCGCGTTGGATTCGTCCAGGGTGCGGGTAAAGGGCTTGTTCCACACCACGTTGTCGCGTGCGAGCTGTGCCCAAAATCCTTCAAAGTCGTCTTCAGCGGCCTTGCACAGCGCGTTGTAGCCGTCCATGCCCGAGATGCGGGCGGACTTGACCATGGCGTCGCTGGGGTAAAAAACACGGTTTTCGACCAAAACCGACTCGATGGCAGAGGATGGGGAACTCATGGGTGTGTCTCCTAGTTATGCATAAAAACTGGGCGCGATGGTCGGGGGTGGCACTTACATGCCACTGACTCCTATCCATCCCGATATTTTGCCT
Organism: Comamonas sp. lk; assembly: GCA_945898115.1. Classification (GTDB taxonomy): domain Bacteria; phylum Pseudomonadota; class Gammaproteobacteria; order Burkholderiales; family Burkholderiaceae_C; genus Allorhodoferax. Next base: position 19,358 of record CAMDHS010000008.1, on the reverse strand, counting down.
TCCCTCAAAGCGACGAACAATATTGCGGAATTGCGCCAGCGCATGCCTGCGCTGCGTCAGCTTGCCGTGGGACGCCTTGGTTAAACTCGATCGTTTATCGCCCACCCAGCGCCCTAGCAGGCCACCGCCCCATGACCACCATTGCCCAAGAAGACCTGATCGAGTCGGTTGCCGCCGCCCTGCAGTTCATCAGCTACTACCACCCCGCCGACTACATCGCCCATCTGGCGCGCGCCTATGAGCGCGAGCAAAGCCCGGCGGCCAAGGACGCGATTGCGCAAATCCTGACCAATAGCAAGATGAGTGCTACCGGCCACCGCCCGATTTGCCAAGACACCGGCATCGTCAACGTTTTCCTCAAAGTGGGCATGGACGTGCGCTGGGGCGGCTTTACCGGCAGCCTGGACGACGCGATCAATGAAGGTGTGCGCCGTGGCTACAAGCACCCCGACAACACCCTTCGCGCCAGCGTGGTGGCCGACCCCGAGTTTTTGCGCAAAAACACCCAGGACAACACGCCCGCCGTCATCTTTACCGAGATCGTGCCCGGCAACACCTTGGAAGTGACCGTCGCAGCCAAGGGCGGCGGCTCTGAGAACAAGAGCAAGATGATCATGCTCAACCCCGGCGACTCGGTGATCGACTGGGTGCTTAAAACCGTGCCCACCATGGGCGCGGGCTGGTGCCCGCCAGGCATGCTGGGCATCGGCATTGGCGGCACGGCCGAGAAAGCCGTGCTCATGGCCAAAGAAAGCCTGATGGACGACTTGGACATGTACGTGTGGCAAGCCAAGTCCAGCAGTGGCGCGGTGCTCACCCCGGTAGAAAACATGCGCCTGGAGCTGATGGACAAGGTCAACGCCCTTGGCATTGGCGCCCAAGGCCTGGGCGGCCTGACCACGGTGCTCGACGTCAAAATCAAGATGTACCCCACCCACGCCGCCAGCAAGCCCGTGGCCATGATCCCCAACTGCGCCGCCACCCGCCACGCCCATTTTGTGATGGACGGCAGCGGCCCGGTGTACCTGACGCCACCCTCGCTGGACCTGTGGCCCGCCGTCAACTGGACGCCTGACTACGTCAAAAGCACCAAGGTGGACCTCAACACCCTGACCAAAGAAGAAGTGGCGAGCTGGAAACCCGGCCAAACCCTGCTGCTCAACGGCAAGATGCTGACCGGCCGCGACGCCGCGCACAAGCGCATCCAGACCATGCTGGCCAAGGGCGAGCCGCTGCCCGTGGACTTCACCAACCGGGTGATTTACTACGTTGGCCCGGTGGACCCTGTGGCAGGCGAAGCCGTCGGCCCCGCAGGCCCCACCACCGCCACCCGCATGGACGGTTTTACTGAGATGATGTTGGCCCAAACCGGTTTGATCTCCATGGTGGGCAAGGCCGAGCGCGGTCCGGTGGCCATTGAAGCCATCAAAAAGCACAAGAGCGCCTATTTGATGGCCGTGGGCGGCGCCGCCTATCTGGTGAGCAAAGCCATCAAGCACGCCAAGGTGGTGGGCTTTGCCGACCTGGGCATGGAAGCGATCTATGAATTTGACGTGGTTGACATGCCCGTGACCGTGGCGGTGGACTCGGGCGGCACCAGCGCCCACATCACAGGCCCCGCCGAGTGGCAAAAGAGAATTGCCACGGGCGAGTTCAAAAACATCGGCATCAAGTCGGTCTAAGGCCCGCGCGCCCCGCCCTGCCCCATGCAGCCCATCGGCGTATTTGACAGCGGCGTGGGGGGCCTGAGCGTGCTCAAGGCCCTGCGCCAGGCGCTGCCCCAAGAGCGCTTTGTCTACGTGTCCGACGCGGGCCACGCCCCCTATGGCGAACGCGACGTGGCCCATGTGCTGGCGCGCTCGGTGGCGATTGGCCGGTATCTGGTGCAAAGCCACCAGGTCAAGGCGCTGGTGGTGGCCTGCAACACCGCCACCGCAGCGGCGATTGCCGCCCTGCGCGCCGCCCACCCAGCGCTGCCCATCGTGGGCGTGGAGCCCGCACTCAAACCCGCCGCCGGGCGCAGCCGCACGGGTGCGGTGGGCGTGCTGGCCACGCGCGGCACGCTGGCAAGCGACAAATTCCAAGCCCTGCTGCGGGCACAAAGTCTGCAGGTGCGCTTTGTGCTGCAAGCCTGCGACGGCCTGGCCGCCGCCATTGAAAGCGCAGATGCGCCGCAGGTACACGCCCTGTGCACCCGCTACACGGCGGCGCTGGGCCCTGTGGGAACCGCGCCGGGCGCCATCGATACCATGGTGCTGGGTTGCACCCACTACACCTTCGCGGCAGAGGTATTGCAAGACTTGCTGGGCCCGGAAGTGGAACTGATAGACGCTGGCGACCCGGTGGCGCAACGCACGGTCAACCTGCTGGCGCAGGCGGGCGATCTTCAACCGGAACCAAGTGACGCTGGCGCCGCGTGGCTTGAACTTTGGACCACGGGTGAAGCACAAACGCTGCAAGACGCAGCGCAGCGCTGGCTTGTGGCCACCGGGCCAGCGCATAAGGTGGAGATTGGGTGATTTGTCGGGGACTGCCGCCTGACCCAATGCAGACGAAAACCGCGCTCAAAGCGTGAACGCCACCGAATAATCAGGCGAGATCGAAGCTTTGAGGCGGCGCAAAAACCTGTGCCTAGACGCCCGCAAAGCAGGCAACAAGCCGCTGGCCATGCCGTTTCCTGAGCCCCTGCTGGCGCTGGCACGCTTGGATCAGGCTTCAGTCGCTTCACGCCGCACAATGCGCCCCAGCACGTCAGCCATGGCGGTGCGCGCTTTCTCTGTGTCGTAGTGGGTTTGAAGGTTGACCCAGCTTTGCGCATCGGTACCAAAAAATGCGCCCAGGCGCAGCGCCGAATCAACCGTGATACCGCGCAAGCCCTTCACAATTTCATTGACGCGCCGGGGCGGCACGTCAATAGCCTTAGCGAGTGCGTACTGGCTAATGCCCAAGGGCTTGAGCCAATCTTCCAGCAAGATAACGCCGGGGTGAATAAGTGGAACTGTGCGCGACATGGTGACGCTCCTTTCAGTGGTAATCGACAATTTCAACGCGGGCGGCGTGCCCGCCTGCCCATACAAAGCACAGCCGCCATTGGCCATTGATGCGGATACTGTGCTGCCCCTTGCGGTCACCCTTGAGGGCTTCCAACTGGTTACCCGGCGGCAGGCGCAAAAACTCCAAGGTGGTAGCCGCATGGAGCTGCTGCAACTTGCGCATGGCCACCGCTTCAAAATTGACAAACCTAGCAATGCGTTTGCCCGCGAAAAATGCTTCGGTATCGCTGCATTGAAAATCTTGAATCATGCCTGAATAATAACGACCGCCGTTATTAAGGTCAAGCCGCACCCCTGACGCCCAGCACCTGGTCCATGACCTTTCTGCGCCCCTGCTGGCGCGGCGCAAAAGGTGAGGGCACACTAACCCCGACTTATACGCACGAAGAAATGAAGGTTTACAGAGGGGAAAAGGCGGAAAGCCGGAAGTTTGCGGAACGCTAAAAACTTGAATTTGGCCTGTCCGACAGGGATCGAACCTGTGACCTACAGCTTAGAAGGCTGTTGCTCTATCCAACTGAGCTACGGACAGTCGCTGGCTAACAATGATAGAAACAAAAAAGCCAAAGGCTAGGCTTTGGCAAATTATGTGGTCGGGGCGAAAGGATTCGAACCTTCGACCCTCTGGTCCCAAACCAGATGCGCTACCAGGCTGCGCTACGCCCCGACAGCGAGTATTCTAACCGCCTGCAGCAAGGCAACTGGCCGCCGCTGCCAAATCTCTTTCATACTTGCTGACCTGCCCGCTTTTTCATGGTTTCCCCTTCCCTTCTCTGGCTTGATGCCGACGACGCCTTCCCGCCGGCAGACCGCGCCTGGGGCCAGGCGTCTGATGCGCCAGGCCTGCTCGCTGCCGGGGGCGGTCTGGACGTGGCCCGTTTGCGCAGCGCCTATACCCAGGGCATCTTTCCCTGGTTCAGCCGGGGCCAACCCGTGTTGTGGTGGAGCCCAAACCCGCGCATGGTTCTCAAGGTGGCCGATTTTCGCTTGCATCGCTCACTCAAGAAAACCCTGCGCCGCTTCAACCAAACGCCGGGATGTGAAATTCGTATTGACACTGCGTTTGAGTTGGTGATCCGAAAGTGCGCACAGGCGCCGCGCGAGGGGCAAAACGGCACCTGGATCCTCGGCGCCATGGTGGACGCCTATTGCGCCTTGCACGCCCAGGGCCTGGCCCACAGCGTGGAAACCTGGGTCGATGGCAAATTGGTGGCCGGTTTGTACTGCGTGGCGATCGGGCAAGCGGTGTTTGGTGAATCCATGTTCAGCGAACGCAGCAACGGCTCGAAAATTGCGCTGTCTGCGCTGGTGGCCTTTTGCCTGCACCACCAAGTGGCGCAAATCGATTGCCAGCAAAATACCCAGCATCTGGCGTCCCTGGGCGCGTGCCCGGTGCCGCGTGCCGATTTTGTGGCGTCCCTTTCGCAAACCACGCAAGCGCCGGCGCTGGACTGGCAGTTTTCTCCCGCCGATTGGGAACCCCTTTTGTCAACCCGCTAAACCTTGAATGACAAACCTTAAAGACCTTCCGCTGCAGGCACTGCAGTTTTACTCCACGGCACCCTACGCCTGCAGCTACTTGCCCGCGCGCCTGGCGCGATCTCAGGTGGCCACGCCCAGCCACCTGATTGACAACGCCACCTATTCCGATCTGGTGGCCGAGGGCTTTCGGCGCAGCGGCATGTTCACCTACCGCCCGCACTGCGACGGTTGCCAGGCCTGCATTGCCCTGCGCGTGCAGGCCGGCGCGTTTGCGCCCAGCCGCAGCCAACGCCGGGCCAAGAAGCAGCACCAGGGCCTGCAGGCGCGCGTGCTGGGTCTGGGCTTTGTGGCCGAGCATTACGCGCTGTACCAGCGCTACCAGCAAAGCCGCCACGCCGGTGGCGGCATGGAAGAGGACAGCGCGGGCCAGTACACCCAGTTTCTGCTGCAAAGCCGCGTCAATTCACGCTTGGTGGAGTTTCGCGAACCGGCCGGTGATGGCCAACTCGGCGTGCTCAAGATGGTGTCGATCCTAGACGTGCTCAGCGACGGCATTTCCGCCGTTTACACCTTTTACGACCCCGACGACCGGGCCAGCTACGGCACCTACAACGTGTTGTGGCAGATCAACCAGGTCAAAGAACTGGGCCTGTCCTTTTTATACTTGGGCTATTGGATAGAACAAAGCCAAAAAATGAGTTACAAGATCCAGTACCAACCGGCACAACTGCTCATCGATGGCCGCTGGCAATCGCAGCAAACGAAACGGACCCATGACCAAACCTGATACCCCGCATGCCGCCACACCTTCTGTACAGGTGATTGAGCGCATGTTCACCCTGATTGACGTGCTGGCCTCGCGCGAAGAAGCGATGACGCTCAAGGACATCAGCGAAAAAGCCGGTTTGCACCCGTCCACCGCCCACCGCATCCTCAACGACCTGGTGCTCGGACGCTTTGCCGACCGACCGCAGCCCGGCAGCTACCGCCTCGGTATGCGCCTGCTGGAGCTCGGCAACCTGGTCAAAGGCCGCCTGAACGTGCGTGATGCCGCGCTGGCCCCCATGCGCGAGCTGCACAAGCTCACGCAGCAACCGGTGAACCTGAGCATGCGCCAGGGCGACGAAATCATTTATGTGGAGCGCGCCTTTAGCGAACGCTCAGGCATGCAGGTGGTGCGCGCCATTGGCGGTCGAGCGCCTTTGCATCTCACTTCGGTGGGCAAGCTGTTTTTGGCTGCTGACGACCCCCAGCGCATACGCGCCTATGCCACCCGAACCGGCTTGCAGGGACACACCAAAAACAGCATTACCGACTTGGCCACTCTGGAGCGCGAACTCTCGCGCGTGCGCCAATCCGGCCAGGCCAATGACAACGAAGAACTGGAGTTGGGGGTGCGCTGCATGGCCGCAGGCATTTATGACGACCAGGCCAAGCTGGTGGCCGGTTTGTCGATTTCATCGCCATCAAGCCGCATGGACGACGCGTGGATGCCCAAGCTCAAGGAAACAGCGCAGCTGATCTCGCAGACCCTGGGTTACCGCGGCGCATCATGATCACTGCAAGACGGACAAACTAAGGGCCCGATCTGGGCCCTTGCGATTATTTCGCGCTGAAGTCTAATGGCGCGTCAAGCGCGGCCAATGGCAGACCCCGGTTGAGCGCGGGTGGGCTGGACTCTACCCAGTGACGCACTCGCTCGGCATCGGCAATGCGGCTGAACTTGCCCGCCGAATCCAGGAACACCATGATGAGCTTGCGTCCAGCAACCTTGGCCTGCATCACCAAGCACTGGCCGGCTTCGGAGATGTAGCCAGTTTTTTGCAGACCAATGTCCCAGGCCGGGCTCTTGACCAGGCGGTTGGTGTTGTTGTAGCGCAGGGTACGTTTGCCCACTTCAAAGTCGTAGCCCGGCGAGGTGGACATTTCGCGCAGCGTCGGGTTGCCGTAGGCATAACCCACCAGGGTGGCCAAATCAGTGGCGCTGGACTGGTTTTTGCTGGACAAGCCGGTGGGCTCCACATAGCTGGTGGAACGCATGCCCAAGCTACCGGCCTTGGCGTTCATCAGGCTGACAAACACGCCCAAGCCGCCGGGATAGGTGCGACCGAGCGCATGGGCGGCGCGGTTTTCACTGGACATCAGCGCCAGATGCAAGAGTTCGCCACGCGAGAGTACGGTGCCAACGCTCAAGCGCGAGCGACTGCCCTTTTCCGTGTCCACGTCCGCCTGCGCAATCGTGATCATTTCTTCCATCGGCAACTTCGCTTCGCTCACCAGCACACCGGTCATGAGCTTGGTGAGGGATGCGATGGGCAAGACGGCCGATTCATTTTTTTGGAACAGTACTTCCTTGGTGTCCTGGTCAATCACCAGGGCCACGCTGGACTTGAGTGCCAGCGTGTCCCGGGCAGCGTGCAGGCCAGCGGCTTCGCCATACGACGGTTTAGCCGGAACAGCGGCTACCACCGCCGCGCGCTTGGCTGCACGCTTGGCTGGGCGCTTTACCACGGGCCTTGCTACGGGCTTTGTTACCGACTTTACTGGTGGTTTTAGCTTAGTGCGACTACCAATTGCGGGATTTCCATTGTCGTTTTGCGCCGCCAAGGCTTGGACGCCAACGCCTTGGCCAAGACAGGCGACCAAGAACGTGAGGCAGAGTAGTTTTTTATGCAATTTGGAGTCCAAAAAGAGCCAAGGACCAAGACGCGCATGTCTTGGCGCACCAAAGAAAGTATCTAACTATAAACAAAAAAACCTGCCAAATCAAGCACTTGCAACAGAAACATCAAGCAATATCGTATAAATCTTGCACTAACCCTGGGCTGCGACCCGGTCCGCCTTGCTTTGCAGCTTGTTAAGCGCGCTCAAATAGGCTTTGGCGGAAGCAACCACGATATCCGGGTCGGAACCCGTGCCGTTGACCACGCGCCCGCTGTTTTGCAGGCGCACCGTGACTTCGCCCTGGCTCTCGGTCGAGCCGCTGATGGCGTTGACAGAGTACAGCACCATCTCGGCGCCGCTTTGCACATGGGCCTCAATGGCTTTCAGCGAAGCGTCCACAGGCCCGTTGCCGTCAGATTCGGACTTGACCTCTTTGCCCGCGCTGGTAAACACCACTGCGGCGTGGGGCCGCTCGCCGGTTTCACTGTGCTGCGACAGGGACACAAAGGCGAATTGCTCTTTTTCTTGCGAGACGCTTTCATCGCTGACCAGCGCCAAAATATCTTCGTCAAAAATCTCAGCCTTGCGGTCGGCCAGTTCCTTGAAGCGGGAAAAGGCGGCGTTGATCTCGGCTTCGCTGTCAAGCTGCACACCCAGCTCTTGCAAGCGCTGCTTGAAGGCATTGCGCCCGCTGAGTTTGCCCAACACAATCTTGTTAGCGCTCCAGCCCACATCTTCGGCACGCATGATTTCGTAGGTGTCGCGCGCCTTGAGCACGCCGTCCTGATGGATGCCCGAGGCGTGGGCAAAGGCGTTTGCGCCCACCACCGCCTTGTTGGGCTGCACCACAAAGCCTGTGGTCTGGCTGACCATGCGGCTGGCCGCCAAAATATGCCGGGCATCGATATTGAGGTCCAGGCCAAAGTAGTCGCGCCGGGTTTTGACGGCCATCACCACTTCTTCCAAGCTGCAGTTACCCGCGCGCTCGCCCAGGCCGTTGATGGTGCATTCCACTTGGCGGGCGCCGCCAATCTTCACGCCGGCCAGCGAATTGGCTACCGCCATGCCGAGGTCGTTGTGGCAATGCACGGACCATATCGCCTTGTCCGAGTTGGGAATGCGCTCGCGCAGCGATTTGATGAAATTGCCATAGAGCTCAGGCACGGCATAGCCCACGGTGTCGGGCACGTTGATGGTGGTGGCGCCCTCGGCAATCACGGCTTCGAGCACGCGGCACAAGTAGTCAGGGTCGCTGCGGTAGCCGTCTTCGGGGCTGAATTCGACGTCTTCCACCAAATTGCGGGCAAAACGCACCGACTGCTTGGCCTGCTCAAACACCTGGTCGGGCGTCATGCGCAGCTTCTTTTCCATATGCAGCGCCGAGGTGGCAATAAAGGTGTGGATGCGGGCGCGTTGCGCGCCTTTGAGCGCCTCGGCCGCGCGCGCAATGTCGCGGTCGTTGGCGCGGGCCAGCGAGCAGACGATGGACTCTTTGATGGTGTTAGCCACCAATTGCACGGCTTCGAAGTCGCCATTGGAGCTCGCCGCAAAGCCTGCCTCGATCACGTCCACCTTGAGGCGCTCTAACTGGCGCGCGATGCGCACTTTTTCGTCGCGCGTCATAGACGCGCCGGGCGACTGCTCGCCGTCGCGCAAGGTGGTGTCAAAAATGATGAGTTTGTCGGACATCGGTGCTTCTCCAAATTGCGGTTCAAACCCAGGCCCTCACTCGCCCATGCGGCGGGGCCAAGGCATTTAGCGGTGCATGCCGCGTTCGTCGGGCTCATCCGTCGAGGTGCTGATCACGCTCGTATGGATGCCCTTGAACTTGCGGATGGCATAAACAATGTAGCCGCTCATGCCGTAGGCCACAAACACGCCAAACATGACGGTGGGCGGGTCAATATTGATCACGGCGATGCCCAGGGCGATCATCACGATCACCGCAAAAGGCACGCTTTTCTTCATGCTCACGTCCTTGAAGCTGTAAAACGGCACGTTGGTGACCATAGTCAGCCCCGCATACAGCACCCAGGCAAAGACAAACCATGACACGCTAGCCGGCTCAATACCGCGGTCGGTGCACCACCACATAAAACCAGCCACCAGGGCTGCGGCGGCTGGCGAAGGCAGGCCCTGAAAATAGCGCTTGTCCACCACGTGGGTGTTTACGTTAAAGCGCGCAAGGCGCAAAGCAGCGCAGGAGCAATACACAAAAGCGGCAAACCAGCCCCATTTGCCCAGGCCTTTAAGCACCCAAACATAAGAGATAAGCGCTGGCGCGGCGCCAAAAGACACCATGTCAGACAGTGAATCCATTTGCTCGCCAAAGGCGCTTTGCGTATTGGTCATGCGCGCCACCCGGCCGTCCAGGCTGTCGAGCACCATGGCGCAGAACACACCGATGGCGGACTGCACAAACTGGCCTTCCATCGCCATCACAATCGCATAAAAGCCACCAAACAAGGCTGCCAGCGTAAAAAGGTTGGGCAACACGTAAATGCCTTTTCGCGGCTTGCGCACCAAGACCGTCTCCTCGGCATCGGCCGCCGTATCGAGTCCATCATCCATATCAATCCTCCTGCCTCAATGTGCCAGTGTACGCCGCGCACCGCAGCGCGGACACCCAAAAATGTCAAAGGCCACCGAAGTGGCCTTTGAGAGCACGGCTCGCGCCTGCTTATTTGCGGGTCTGGTCGACCAGCTTGTTTTTCTTGATCCAGGGCATCATGGCGCGCAGGGTTTCACCCACTTGCTCGATTTGGTGCTCGGAAGTCAAGCGGCGGCGGCTCAGCAGCGTGGGCGCGCCGGCCTTGTTTTCCAGGATGAAGCTCTTGGCGTATTCGCCGGTCTGAATGTCCTTCAGGCACTGGCGCATAGCGTCTTTGGTAGCTGCAGTCACGATGCGCGGGCCGGTGACGTATTCGCCGTATTCCGCATTGTTGGAGATTGAGTAGTTCATGTTGGCAATGCCGCCTTCATAAATCATGTCGACGCTCAACTTGAGTTCGTGCAGGCACTCGAAATAGGCCATCTCTGGCGCATAACCGGCTTCCACTAGGGTCTCAAAACCAGCCTTGATCAGCTCGACGGTACCGCCGCACAGCACGGCTTGTTCGCCGAACAGGTCGGTCTCAGTCTCTTCGCGGAAGTTGGTCTCAATAATGCCAGCCTTGCCGCCACCATTGGCCATGGCGTAGCTCAGCGCCAAGTCGCGGGTGCGGCCTGATTTGTCTTGGTGCACAGCAATCAAGTGGGGCACGCCGCCGCCTTGGGCGTAGGTGCCGCGCACGGTGTGGCCAGGCGCTTTGGGCGCAACCATCCACACGTCCAGATCGGCGCGGGGGTTGACCAGGCCGTAATGCACGTTAAAGCCGTGGGCGAACACGAGCGACGCGCCCGGCTTGATGTTGGGTTCCACGTCGTTGGTGTAAACCGTGCCGATTTGCTCGTCAGGCAACAAGATCATGACCACGTCGGCGGCGCGCACAGCGTCGGCCACTTCAGCCACGTGCAAGCCGGCTTTTTCGACTTTGGGCCACGAAGCGCCGCCCTTGCGCAGGCCAACCACGACCTTCACGCCACTGTCATTCAGGTTTTGTGCGTGGGCATGGCCCTGGCTGCCGTACCCGATGATGGCCACTGTTTTGCCCTTGATCAGGCTGAGGTCGCAATCTTTGTCGTAATAAACTTTCATTTTCTTCTCCGAATAAATTAGGGCCTGGGGCGCCTGGTTGCAAAACACTTGCTCTTTTCAGGGCAAAGCACGCGTGCTTCGCCGTCACTGTCCGAACGCGCTGAGCATGCCAAAAGCACGCGCCCGGAAAACTCTTTCGTGAGTTGCCTATACGCGCAAAATCCGCTCGCCGCGTCCAATGCCGCTGGAGCCGGTGCGCACCGTCTCCAAAATCGCGCCCGGCTCAATCGCCTGCAAAAACGCGTCGTTTTTGGACTGGTCGCCGGTCAACTCAATCGTATAACTCTTGTCCGTCACATCAATGATGCGACCGCGAAAGATATCGGCCATGCGCTTCATTTCTTCGCGCTCCTTGCCCACGGCGCGCACCTTGACCATCATCAACTCGCGCTCGGTGTAGGCGCCTTCGGTCAGATCAACCACCTTGACCACTTCAATCAGGCGGTTCAGGTGCTTGGTGATTTGTTCAATCACGTCGTCCGAACCGGTGGTCTGGATGGTCATGCGCGACAGACTGGGGTCTTCGGTAGGCGCCACGGTGAGCGACTCGATGTTGTAGCCACGGGCGGAAAACAGGCCCACCACCCGGGACAGGGCGCCTGGTTCGTTTTCCAGCAAAACTGCAATGATGTGTTTCATAAGCGTAGATTCCTCTTTTCGCTGCCCTCCCCCTGGCGCGGTAACGTCAGGGCTTGGCAGGCAATAGATTCGTCAAATAAGGGTTGAAGTAAGGGGCAAAAACCGGCGGGCGGATTAAAGGTCTTCCGCGCCCAGCAGCATCTCGGTAATGCCCTTGCCGGCTTGCACCATGGGGAACACGTTTTCGGTCGGGTCGGTGCGGAAATCCATGAACACCGTGCGGTCCTTCAGGCGGCGCGCCTCGCGCAGCGCGGGCTCCACGTCCTCGGGGCGCTCGATGAGCATGCCCACGTGGCCGTAGGCTTCGGCCAGCTTCACAAAGTTAGGCAAGGCGTCCATATAGCTGTGGCTGTAGCGGCCTTCGTAATCAATCTCCTGCCACTGCCGCACCATGCCCAAATAACGGTTGTTCAGCGAGCAAATTTTGATGGGCGTGTTGTATTGCAGGCAGGTCGAGAGTTCCTGGATGCACATTTGTACCGAGCCTTCGCCGGTGATACAGAACACTTCGCTGTCAGGCTTGGCCAGTTTGATGCCCATGGCATAGGGAATGCCCACGCCCATGGTGCCCAGGCCACCGGAGTTGATCCAGCGGCGTGGTTCGTCAAACTTGTAGTACTGCGCGGCCCACATCTGGTGCTGGCCCACGTCAGAGGTGATGTAAGTGTCAGCATCCTTGGTCATGTTCCACAGGGTTTCGACCACGTACTGCGGCTTGATCACATCGCCCTTGCCCAGGCTGTATTTCATGCAATCGCGCTTGCGCCAGCCTTCAATCGTGTCCCACCAGGCGCCCAGGGCGTCGCTGTCGGGTTTGGTGCTGCTTTCCTTGATCATCGCGATGAGCTCGACCAGCACATCTTTGACATCGCCCACGATCGGGATATCGACCTTGACGCGCTTGGAAATGCTCGACGGGTCGATATCTATGTGGATGATCTTGCGTTCGTTTTGCGCGAAATGCTTGGGGTTGCCGATAACGCGGTCGTCAAAGCGGGCGCCCACGGCCAGCAGCACGTCGCAGTGTTGCATGGCGTTGTTGGCTTCCACCGTGCCGTGCATGCCTAACATGCCCAGGAACTTGCGGTCGCTCGCCGGATATCCGCCCAAGCCCATCAAGGTGTTGGTGCAGGGGTAACCCAGCATGTCCACCAAGGTGCGCAACTCGGCAGACGCGTTGCTAAGCAGCACGCCGCCGCCGGTGTAAATATAGGGGCGCTTGGCCGTGAGCAGCAATTGCAATGCCTTGCGGATCTGGCCGCCGTGGCCCTTGCGCACCGGGTTGTAGGAGCGCATTTCCACACTGGTGGGGTAACCGGTGTAGGGCACTTTTTTGAAGGACACGTCTTTCGGAATGTCCACCACCACGGGGCCGGGGCGGCCGCTGCGGGCAATATGAAAGGCCTTTTTCATCGTCTCGGCCAGGTCGCGCGCGTCCTTGACCAAAAAGTTGTGCTTCACGATGGGGCGGGTAATGCCCACCGTGTCGCACTCCTGGAAAGCGTCTAGCCCAATAGCGTGGGTCGGCACCTGCCCGGTGATGATCACCATGGGTATGCTGTCCATATAGGCGGTGGCAATACCGGTTACGGCGTTGGTGACACCTGGGCCGGAGGTGACGAGTGCCACGCCCACGTCGCCGGTGGCGCGCGCATAGCCGTCAGCGGCATGTACGGCAGCCTGTTCGTGGCGTACCAGCACGTGCTGAATGGTGTCTTGTTTAAAAAACGCGTCGTAAATGTGCAAAACCGCACCGCCGGGATAACCCCAGACGTACTTGACCTGTTCGGCCTGCAAGGCCTTGACCAAAATCTCTGCTCCGCGGAGCTCGGGGGTTGCTGCTGCGTCGGCAGCGGCGGCTGAAGCCATTTCGGCTTTTGATAATTCCATGGTGAACCTTTGTGAATTTCTCTAACGAAAGACCTTGGGTGCCCCTTGGCAGACACTTGTGGCGTCGCCTCGGGACTTGAGGTCAAGGCCATGGACGCATTGAATGCTGCGTCGGACCGAGACCCGTTTGCGTTTGAGTTGCAAGGCGGATTATCGCATTCCCCGCAGGCCTGCCGCCGACAGAAGCCGCCGGTGCAATAATGAAGGGACACAAAGCCGCCTGAAAACAGCAATAAATGGTGAATTCCCCGTCCTTAAACCCCTGGGTGAACGCTCTTGGCTTCTGAAAAAGAGCTGGACGCGTTTTTGCGGGGTGTCGAAAAGCGGGCGTTTAAACGGTCCTTCTACCATGTGCGCAACCAGGAATCGGCATTGGACATCGTGCAAGACAGCATGATGAAGCTGGCGCAGCACTACGGACATAAACCCGTCGAAGAGCTGCCCATGCTGTTTCAGCGGATCCTGACCAACAGCACTTTGGACTGGTTTCGGCGGCAAAAGACTCAAAACGCGCTGTTTACCCATTTGGGCGACTTTGAATCGTCCGAGGACGGCGGGGAATTTGATTTGCTGGAAACCCTGTTACAAAACAATGGCGCAGATCAAGCGGACAACCCCCAAGGCCAGGCCGAGCGGGCACAAACGTTGCATACTATTGAAGAAGAGATCCAAGGTTTACCAGCACGTCAACGGGAAGCCTTCCTCATGCGTTACTGGGAGGATATGGACGTTGCAGAAACCGCCAGCGCCATGGGGTGTTCGCAGGGAAGCGTAAAAACGCACTGTTTTCGGGCGGTAGCCGCCTTGGCAAAAGCATTAAGAGCGAGAGGAATATTTTTATGACCCGCACAACAACACAGACCCTCAAGCCGCAGTCTTTGATGGACCAATTCGGTGCACGCATCGCCAGCCAACTCGACGGCGCCGCGCAGCAGTTGCCCCGCGATCTGTCGGAGCGCCTGCGCGCTGCACGCATGCAAGCGCTCGCGCACCGCCGCACGGCCGAAACGGCGCAGACGGCTACGGAATTGGCCGGTGGCAGCTCGGCCGTTTTGGGCGGCGGTTTTGGTCTTTGGGGCCGCGCCGCAAGCTGGCTGCCGCTGTTGGCGCTCACCGTGGGCCTGCTCGGTATCGGCACCTTTCAAGATCAGATGCGCGCCAGTGAAATTGCCGAAGTGGACGCCGAATTGCTCACCAGTGAACTGCCCACCGCTGCCTATACCGACCCAGGTTTTGCCCAATACCTCAAGCACGGGGCCCAGGACTGATGGGGAAACTTGGCTTGTTGATCGGTAAGCCGTCAACGAAAGCCCCAAGAGGGGCGCGGGGCTTACGCTTGGCGGCCCTGAGTCTGGTTGTGGCGCTTGGGGCTGCGCCTTGCGTGTTTGCGCAATCCGACCCTGCACCGGCAGCACCCCAGTCTGCGGCGGCCGCACCGCCCCCTGTTCTCGCAAGCGTCGAAGTCGGACCCGCTTGGTCTGGCCTAAACCCCGCGCAAAAAACCGCTTTGGCGCCGCTGGCCGCCGCCTGGCCAGGCCTGTCCGAGGGGCACAAAAACAAATGGATTGCATTGGTGCAAAAATTCCCGGAAATGGCAGAAGCTGACCGCACCCGACTGCATGACCGCATGGTGGACTGGGCAGCGCTCAGCCCCAAGGATCGCGAACTTGCGCGCCTGAATTTTGCGCAAACCAAAAAGCTGCCGTCTGACGAACGTGTTGCCAACTGGGAGGCTTACCAGGCACTGCCCGACAGCAAAAAACAGCAGTTGCTTCAGGCCGCCCCCAAAAAGCCTGCGGGGGTGGCGGTCACCATCAAACCGGTGCCTGCCAACAAGCTGGCAGAAGTGCCCGTGACCCGCAAAACGCCCGAGCCCGCGCGCGCCGCCGTCAGCCAGCGCACTATGGTCGACCGCTACACCTTGCTGCCGCAAAACCCGGGCACCAAAGACAGCGTTGCAGCGCCTGCCCCGTCCTCCAAATAAGGCGGGCTAGGCCGCCGAGTGGCCCCGGCCCAGCAAGGCCTGTTCGACCCTAGCCTCCAGGTTTTGCAGCCACAATCGGCGTTTTCCCACGTCCTGCGCACCTCAGCAATGAACCCCACTGAATTTTCCACCCCCACACTCAAGCGGCGCATGGCCTGCTGGCTTTATGAAGGACTGCTGCTGTTTGGCGTCGTCTTCATTGCGGGCTACCTGTTTGGCACCCTAAGCCAAACCCGCAACGCCATGGACAACCGCCACGGCTTGCAGGCGTTTCTGTTTTTGGTGTTCGGCATTTACTTTGTGTGGTTTTGGTCCAAGGGCCAAACCCTGGCCATGAAGACCTGGCACATCCGCGTAGTGGGCTTGGACGGCCAAGCCATTACGCAGCAGCGCGCGCTGGGCCGCTATGTGCTGTCTTGGGTATGGATCTTGCCGCCACTGGCGGTGATCTGGCCCTTGGGCCTGACGGGCGGCGAGACCAGTGTGCTTTTTTTGGGCTGGGTGGTGGTGTGGGCGGTGCTGAGCCGCTTTCAACGCGATGGCCAGTTTTGGCACGACGTCTGGGCGGGCACCCGGCTGGTGAATTCCGAGCCGATGAGCCGCTAGGAAAGTCGGCTTAAACCGCCGACTCGTCTTGCTCGCCGGTGCGGATGCGCACCACGCGCTCTACGCTGGTGACAAAAATCTTGCCGTCGCCGATCTTGCCCGTGTAAGCGGCCTTGATGATGGCGTCCACGCAGCGGTCCAGGTCTTCGGTCTTGACGACCACTTCCACCTTCACCTTGGGCAAAAAATCTACGACGTATTCTGCGCCGCGGTAGAGCTCGGTATGGCCTTTTTGGCGGCCAAAGCCCTTGACTTCAGTGACCGTAAGGCCACTGGCGCCGCATTCGGCCAGGGCTTCGCGCACTTCTTCGAGCTTGAACGGTTTGATGATGGCGGTGATTTGTTTCATGGCAAAGTCCAGGACAAAAATGGGCGCCTCAGGCGCGAAAACGGTTGGTAATAGGATAACGCCAATCCTTGCCGAAGCTGCGGTGGCTTACGCGAATGCCGATGGGCGACTGGCGGCGCTTGTATTCGTTGATCTGAATCAGGCGCGTGACCTTTTCCACATCGGCCTGCGCAAAGCCTGCAGCCACCAGATCGTCGATGCTGGCGTCGTTTTCCATGTAGCGCTCGATGATGGCGTCTAGCACCGCATACGCAGGCAGGCTGTCTTGGTCAGTCTGGTCGGGGCGCAACTCGGCGCTCGGCGGGCGGGTGATGATGCGCTCTGGGATCGGCTGGTCGCAGGTGCCATAGGGGTTGTTCGCGTTGCGCCAGCGGGCCATGTCAAACACGCGGGTCTTGAGCAGGTCTTTAATGACCGCAAAGCCGCCGGCCATGTCGCCGTACAACGTGCAGTAGCCGGTGGCCATCTCGGACTTGTTGCCCGTGGTCAGCACGATGCTGCCAAACTTGTTGCTCAGCGCCATGAGCAGAGTGCCGCGAATGCGGGCCTGGATGTTTTCTTCGGTGGTGTCTTCGGCGCGGCCGGCGAAGTCTGCGGCCAGCGAGGCTTTGAAGGCGGCAAATTCGGGCTCAATGGATATTTCGTCGTAGCGCACGCCCATGCGCTGCGCCATGTCGCGCGCGTCCAGCCAGCTAATGTCCGCCGTGTAGGGCGAAGGCATCATCACCGTGCGCACCTTGTCGGCGCCCAGCGCGTCTACCGCAATGGCCAGCACCAGCGCCGAATCGATGCCACCCGACAAACCCAGCAGCGCGCCAGGAAAGCGGTTTTTATCCAGGTAGTCGCGCACGCCCAGCACCAGCGCGTCCCACAAGTCAGCTTCGGCAGTTCGCCGGGGCTCGACTGGGGCGCTCCAATGGGCGTAGGCGCCCTGCCCGTCCAACACCGCTTCAAACAGTGTCTCTTTGAAACTCGGTGCGCGTCCGGCCACAGCGCCGTCGGCGTCCAGGGCAAACGACTGGCCTTCAAACACCAGCTCGTCCTGGCCGCCTACCAAATGGGCATAAATGAGCGGCAAGCCCGTGGCGCAGGCGCGTCCGGCCATCACCGCCTCGCGCAGGTAGCCCTTGCCCAGATGAAAAGGCGATGCGTTGATGACCGCCAGCACCTGCGCACCGGCGGCTTGGGCCAGCTGTGCGGGTTCGTCAAACCAGGCGTCTTCGCAGATCAGCAAACCGACACGGACCCTCGCGCCCGCTTCGCCTGCCTCAAATACGCACACGCCTTTGCCCGGCGCAAAGTAGCGGCGCTCGTCAAACACCTGGTAATTGGGCAGCTCGCGCTTGGCGTAGGTAGCGAGCACCTCGCCTTCGCGCAGCACGCTGGCGCAATTAAAGCGCTCTTGCACCGCCGGCAAGGGCGTGCGCTGCTCGCCATCTTGCGGGTGGCCTACCACTACGGTCATGTCTTTTAACCCGGCGAGCTGCTCGGTGAGGGCTTTCAGGGCATCATCGCTGGCGCGCATGAAGGCCGGGCGCAAGTACAGGTCTTCGGCCGCGTAGCCACACAAGGACAATTCGGGCGTGAGCAGCAAGCGCGCGCCCTGGGCGTGGGCCTGCTGGGCCGCTAAAACGATTTTTTGGACGTTGCCGGCAAAGTCTCCGACCGTGAAGTTGAGTTGCGCGACGCAAATTTTGAGAGTCATGAACCAGAAACCATGGGTAAAAATATAAATCCAACTGCTGCAATTGATTATGTCACCCGGGTTCTGCCCTCGATGGCAGATATTGCGGCCGATGCATGGAACAGTTTGCTGCTGCGCCACATTGACGCCAGCCCCTTTATGCAACACGCGTATTTGCACGCCATGCAAGCCAGCGGCAGCGCCAGCCCGGCCACAGGCTGGCTGCCGCAAATCATTACGCTAGAGCGCGCAGGCCAGCTGGTAGCGGCGTGCGCGCTGTATGTCAAAGACCATTCTTATGGCGAATACGTGTTTGACTGGGCCTGGGCCAACGCCTACCAGCAGCACGGCCTGCCCTACTACCCAAAGGCGGTGGTCGCTGTGCCGTTCACGCCAGTGCCCGGCGCGCGCTTGCTGGCAGTGGACGCCGATGCGCGCGCGGCGCTGGTGCACGCCTTGGTGGCGTGGTGCAAGACTCACCAACTGTCCTCCTTGCACCTCTTGTTTGCCGCAGACGCCGACCTGCAGGCCTGCGAGGCGGCGGGGCTGATGCTGCGCCATACCGTGCAGTTTCATTGGAACAACAACACGCCCGCCTATGCCGACTTTGACGCATTTTTGTCGCACATGGCGCAAGACAAACGCAAGAAAATCCGCCAGGAGCGGCGCAAGGTGGCTGACGCTGGCGTGCAGTTTCGCTGGGCGCAAGGCGCGGACATCGCGCCCGCGGACTGGGACTTTTTCTACCGCTGCTACGAGCGCACCTACCTGGAACACGGTAACGCGCCGTATTTGAGTCGCGACTTCTTTGCCCGCATGCAAAGCGGCATGGCGGGCAATTGGCTGCTGTTTGTGGCCGAGCGCGAGGGCCAGCCCATGGCCAGCAGCCTGATTGCCCTGAGCAGCGAAGCGCATGGCACCATTGGCGCGCCCCAGCCCAAAGTGGCCTATGGCCGCTATTGGGGCGCGCTAGAACGCGTGGATTGCCTGCACTTTGAGGCCTGCTACTACCAGCCACTGGCCTGGTGCATTGCCCACGGCTACCAGCGCTTTGAAGGCGGCGCGCAGGGCGAACACAAAATGGCGCGCGCCCTGCTGCCGGTTAAAACCAGCAGCGCGCACTGGCTGGCGCACCCCAGCTTTGCCGACGCAGTAGCCCGCTTTTTGGAGCGCGACGGCGAAGGCATTGAAAACTACCTGGGCGACTTGCACCAGCGTTCGCCCTTGCGGGCGGACAAGCCAAACGACTGAGGCACCAATGAAAACGCCCCGGTCGGCTGAAAACCGAAACCAGGGCGCAAGCGTAAAGC
>CAMDHS010000007.1 GCA_945898115.1 Comamonas sp. lk | reverse complement strand
GCCGCAGGCATGCACTACCAGCCCAGCCCGGTGCCCACCCAGCAAATTGAGGAAGTGCCCATCGTGATGGTGGCCGTGCCCTACCGCGACGCCACCGACGCCACGCTGTATTCGCTACGCCAGGCCGTGGCCCGCTCCTTGGGCACGCGCCCTGGCGCACGGCTGGCATGCGTCACCGTCATCCCCAGCAGCCTGAGCAACACCACCAATGAGGAGCGCAGTGAAACCCAGCTGCACCGGCGCTACCTCACCCAATTGCACCAGTGGGCCCAGCCGCTGGACCACCCCGGACGCCAAACCTCGTGCCACGTGCTGGAGTCGGGCGACGTGGCCAGGGCCTTGCTTGACTACGCCAGCGGCAACCAGGTCAGCGTGATCGTGATGGGCGCGGCCACCCACGGCCTGAAGACCCAGCGCTTTGTGGCCACCGTGCCCATCAAGGTGGCCATGGACGCGCCCTGCACCGTGATCTTGGTCAAGCAGGCGCTGCCGTTTGCGCAGCTCGCGGTGCGCGACGACGATGCCCACGAAGAGCCCGAGGCGTTGCACGAGCAGCGCGGGCCGGGCTCGAACTTGTATGGGGACGATCTGGGGCCGCTGGGGTAGGGCTGCGGGCGTAAATCTGTGGCTTATCCCCACTCTCTCCCCCAACCCCTCTCTCGCCCGGCGGGCGAGAGAGGGGGGCCAAGTCCACATTTGGTTTTGTCGCTTCGGCTAGCCTTCTACCGGCGCGGCACCCGTCAGGGCAGACTACCGTAGACAGGAGCGGCGCCCTCGCCGCGAATCCCCTGGATCACTCTGGCGACGGCCAAACTTCCAATACCTTCGCGGCGGGGCGCCGCTCCAACCAGGGCGCGATGCTGTTGGGTCAGAAGGCCTAGCGCCGCCCGCCGCCCAAAATACTGCCCAGCACGCCGCGGATGATCTGGCGGCCCACCTCGCGGCCGATTGAGCTGGCGGCGCTCTTAATCAGTTGCTCGCCCACGCTGGCGCGGCTGCGCCGGGTGCCACCGCCCAGCAGGTCGCCCAGTCCGTCGAAGAGACCGCGCTCGGGCGCGGCAGGTGGCGTGCTGGCCGGTGCGGTGCTGGGGGCAGCGGTGGCGTCCGTGGCGCTGGCCATGCGCGCCTGGGTGCGGCCTTTGAGCGACTCAAAAGCCGAGTCGCGGTCCACCGCGCGTTCATACACCCCGGCCACCAGGGATTGCGCCAGCAGGGCCTGGCGCTGCGCCGCGTTGATGGGGCCGATTTGGCCGGCTGGGGGCAGCACATAGACGCGCTCGGTCACGCTGGGCCGTCCGGCCTCGTCGAGCAGGCTGACTAGCGCCTCGCCCACGGCCAGTTCGGTGATGGCGGTGGCAATGTCCAGACTAGGGTTGGAGCGCATGGTGTCGGCGGCGGCGCGTACGGCTTTTTGGTCGCGCGGGGTGAAGGCCCGCAGCGCGTGCTGCACCCGGTTGCCCAGTTGCGCCAGCACGCTGTCCGGAATGTCCAGCGGGTTTTGGGTGACAAAAAACACGCCCACGCCCTTGCTGCGCACCAGGCGCACCACCAGTTCAATGCGCTCAACCAGCGCCTTGGGTGCGTCTTTAAACAGCAGGTGCGCTTCGTCAAAAAAGAACACCAGCTTGGGTTTGTCCAGGTCGCCCACCTCGGGCAGGGTTTCAAACAATTCGCTCAGCATCCACAGCAAAAAGGTGGCGTACAGGCGCGGCGCGTTCATCAGCTGGTCGGCGGCCAGGATGTTGATCACGCCCTTGCCGCCGCCGCCCCCGTTGCGGCCAAAACTGGGGTCGGTCTGCATGAAATCGGCGATATTGAGCATGGGCTCGCCAAAAAAGCGGTCGCCGCCCTGGGCCTCGACTTGCAGCAGGCCGCGCTGGATGGCGCCTATGCTGGCAGCACTCACATTGCCGTATTCGGTGGTGTAGGTGGACGCGTTGTCGCCCACGTGCTGGCACATGGCGCGCAGGTCTTTCAGATCGAGCAGCAGCAAACCATCGTCGTCGGCGATTTTGAACACCAGTTGCAGCACGCCAGCCTGGGTTTCATTGAGGTCCAGCATGCGCGCGAGCAGCAGCGGCCCCAGATCACTCACCGTGGCGCGCACCGGGTGGCCCTGGGCGCCCAGCACGTCCCACAGCGTGGTCGGAAAGGCGGCAAACGCTGGGGTCGCCAAGCCGCGCGCGGCCAGCACCTTGGCCAGCTTGTCGCCCAGCGTGCCCGCTTGCGAGACGCCGCTCAGGTCGCCCTTGACATCGGCCATAAACACCGGCACGCCCAAATTAGAAAAACCTTCGGCCAGGGTTTGCAGGGTGATGGTTTTGCCAGTGCCTGTGGCGCCGGTGATCAGGCCATGGCGGTTGGCCCGGTCGGGCCGCAAAAAACTGAGTTTCGCGCCCTTGCCCTGCGCGTGTTGGCCTATGAGAATGCCGCCTTCTTCAATACCCGTCATGAAAGCCCCAAAAAGTACAATGGAACGCAGAGGTTAACGAACATTCAAAGGATTTCGCGTGGCAGGACACAGCAAATGGGCCAATATTCAGCATCGCAAGGGCCGCCAGGACGAAAAGCGCGGCAAGATCTGGACGCGCATCATTCGTGAAATCACCGTGGCCGCCCGCGCCGGTGGCGGCGACTTGGGCATGAACCCGCGCCTGCGCCTGGCGGTCGAAAAGGCCAAGGCCGCCAATATGCCGGCCGAGCGCATCAAATACAACATCGACAAAGCCACTGGCAACGCCGAAGGCGTGAGCTACGAAGAGATTCGCTACGAGGGCTACGGCATCGGCGGCGCGGCCATCATTTTGGACACCATGACCGACAACAAGGTGCGCACCGTGGCCGAGGTGCGCCACGCCTTTAGCAAGCACGGGGGCAATATGGGCACCGAAGGCTCGGTGGCCTTTCAGTTCAAGCATTGCGGCCAAATTATTTACGCCCCCGGCACCAGCGAAGACCGGGTGCTGGAAGTGGCGCTTGAAGCGGGCGCCCAAGACGTCGTGACCCATGACGACGGCGTGATCGAGGTCCTGACCGCCTACGCCGACTTTGAGGCTGTTAAGGCCGCGCTAGACGCCGCTGGTTTGGTCTGTGAAGAAGCCGCTGTCACCATGCGGGCCGAAAACACCATCGAACTCGTTGGCGACGAAGCCGAGCGCATGCAAAAACTGCTGGACGTGCTGGAAGACCTGGACGATGTCCAGGAAGTTTTTCACAACGCTGCGCTATGAATATTTTGGTCATTGGCGGCGGTGGCCGCGAACATGCGCTGGCCTGGAAACTCGCCCAGTCCCCCAAAGTGCAGAGGGTTTATGTGGCGCCCGGCAACGGCGGCACCGCGCTCGACGCCCGCCTGAAAAACCTGCCCATTACAGACATCCCCACCCTGCGCAACTGGGCGATTGAGCACAAGATCGAACTCACCGTGGTCGGCCCCGAAGGCCCGCTGGCCGCTGGCGTGGTGGACGACTTTCGGGCCCACGGCCTGCGCATCTTTGGCCCGACGCAGGCGGCTGCGCAGTTAGAGAGCTCCAAGGCTTTTTCCAAGTCTTTCATGCAGCGCCACGGCATTCCTACGGCGCACTTTAAGGTGTTTTCAGACACAGCCGCAGCCCACGAGTACCTTGAAAAAATGGGTGCTCCCATCGTGGTCAAGGCCGATGGTCTGGCCGCTGGCAAGGGCGTGGTCGTGGCCATGACGCTGCCTGAGGCGCACGCAGCGGTCGATTTCATGCTGGCCGACGGCGCTTTTGGCAATGCGCCTAAAGGCGGCGAAGCGCGCGTGGTGATTGAAGAGTTTTTGCAAGGCGAAGAAGCCAGCTTTATCGTGATGTGCGACGGCAAAAACGTGCTGCCCCTGGCCACCAGCCAAGACCACAAACGCCTGCAAGACGGCGACGCCGGGCCCAACACGGGCGGCATGGGCGCCTATTCGCCCGCGCCGGTGGTCACGCCCGACGTGCACGCCCGTGCCATGCGCGAGGTGATTTTGCCCACCATCCGGGGCATGGAAAAAGACGGTATTACTTTTACTGGCTTTTTGTACGCAGGGCTGATGATCGACGCCCAAGGCAAGGTCAAGACCTTGGAGTTCAACTGCCGCATGGGCGACCCCGAAACCCAGCCCATCATGGCGCGCCTCAAAAGCGATTGGGCTGATGTGCTGTGGGCTGCCACCGAGCCCGCAGCTGCCGCAGGTGCCACCGGCCTGGCGGACATGGAGCTGCAATGGGACCGGCGCACCGCCTTGGGCGTGGTACTGGCCGCGCCCGGCTACCCGCAGGCGCCGCGCCAGGGCGATGTGATTACAGGCATTCCTAAAGAGACGGACGAGGTGGTGGTGTTCCACGCGGGCACCAAGCTGCACGACGGCGTGCTGCAAACCTCGGGCGGACGCGTGCTGTGCGTCACCGCGCTCGCCGATACCGTGCGGCTTGCGCAGACGCGTGCCTACGAGACAGTGCACCAGATCCACTTTGAGGGCATGCAGTTTCGCAGCGACATCGGTTTTCGGGCGCTCAAGGCGTGATGCGCGTGCACCGCTGTTTGGACACTCTGGCAGTGCCGCACCCGCTGCACTAGGACTGCTGCCCGCGCGCCTGCACCCATGACCGCTGCCTCCAACCCGTCGCACCTGCCTCACCCGGTGCAGCCCCAGGGCAGCGGCCTAGCCCGCAGCCTGCTGACGGCCTTGGGCTGGGAGCTGCAGTTTGAGGGCCTGCCCACTTTGCAAGGTGTGTTTGTGGTCTACCCGCACACCAGCAACTGGGACTTTGTGTTTGCCGTCATGGCCAAGTGGGCGTTGGGAGTGCAACTCAATTTTTGGGGCAAGGACACGCTGTTTCGGGTGCCGCTCTTGGCGCGCTGGCTGCGTTGGCTGGGCGGCATTCCGGCGGTGCGCGACGCGCCCGGTGGCCTGGTGGGCCAGGCGGTTGCCGAACTCCAAGACGCTGGTCGCCAGCAGCGCTACTGCTGGTTTGGACTGGCGCCCGAAGGCACGCGCAGGCGCACGGCCGGTTGGCGCAGCGGCTTTTACCAAACCGCGCTGCAAGCCCGCGTACCGCTGTGCTTGGTGCGCCTGGACTTTGGCCGCCGCCAGTTGGTGGCCACCCACTTCTACTATTTGAGCGGCGACGAGGGGGCTGACATGGCCTGTATCGCGGCCAGCTTTGCCGGTGTGCAAGGCCGCAGGCCAGCCGGCGCCGCGCCCATTGTTTTGCTCAAGTCGCCGCCTGCGCGTGGCGCCGCCGCTTCGTCCCCCCAGCCCCATGGAGAATTACCCCATGTTTGAAACCGCATCCCCCGACACCGTGCGCCAGTACCTGGTGGACTTGCAATCGCGCATTACCGGCGCCGTGGTCGCGCTTGACGGCGGCACCCTGGTGGTAGACCCCTGGGAAAAGCCGCCAGGCGAAATGCTGCAGGGCAATGGCATTACCCAGATTCTGGAAAACGGCGCGGTGTTTGAGCGCGCGGGCTGCGGCTTTTCGCATGTGCGCGGGCCGCGCTTGCCGCCCAGCGCCACCCAGCACCGGCCCGAACTCGCCGGGGCGCCTTTTGAGGCCATGGGCGTGTCGCTGGTCTTCCATCCGCGCAACCCCTACGCGCCCACGGTGCACATGAATGTGCGCATGCTGGCCGCCAAAAACCCAGAAGGCCAAACCGTGTGCTGGTTTGGCGGCGGCATCGATTTGACGCCCATCTATGGTTTTGAAGAAGACGCAGTGCATTTCCACCAAAGCTGCAAAGACGCGCTCGCGCCCTTTGGAGCCGACAAATACCCGCGCTTTAAAACCTGGTGCGACGACTACTTTTTCCTCAAGCACCGCAACGAGCCGCGCGGCATTGGCGGCGTATTTTTTGACGATTTTTCTGAGTTGGGCCAAGAGCAGAGTTTTGCCATGCTGCGCGCGCTGGCTGACGCGTTTTTGGGCGCCTACATGCCCATCGTGCAGCGGCGCAAAGACATGGCCTATGGCAGCCGCGAGCGCGAATTCCAGCTCTACCGCCCCGGGCGCAATGTGGAATTCAACCTGGTGTGGGACCGGGGCACCCACTTTGGTCTGCAGTCCGGCGGGCGTACCGAATCGATATTGCTGTCCATGCCGCCGCTGGCGAGCTGGTCTTACCAAAACGTGCCCGCACCCGGCACGCCCGAGGCGGCGCTGTATTCCCAATTTCTGGTGGCGCGGGACTGGGTTTGAGCAGCAGCCCCATGCGCATTGGCGTGTTTGGCGGCGCGTTTGACCCGCCGCACTTGGGCCATCTGGCGCTGGCGCAAGCCGCTGTGGCGCAGCTGGGGCTGGCGCAGTTGCGCGTGGTCCCCACCGGCGAGCCCCTGCACAAACGCCGCACCCTAACCGAGGCCGGCCACCGGCTGGCGATGTGCGAACTGGCTTTTGCCGACGTGCCGCAGGCCAGGGTAGATGCCTGTGAAATTGAGCGCATCGGCCCGAGTTTTACGGTGAACACGCTGGAGGCGCTGCAGCGCGAACATCCTAGCGCGCAACTGTGTTTGCTCATAGGCCAAGACCAGGCGCAGACCCTGCAACATTGGCACCGCGCGGGCGACTTGGCCCGACTTGCTATAATTTATGTAGCTGCGCGCCCTGCATCTGTCGGCTCCAACGCCGCCATCGACCCCATCCAGACCCAAAAATTTGCCTTGCAATGGCTGCACATGCCCGCCATGGCGCAAAGCGCGACGGAGATTCGTCACCGCGTAGCCCACCACAAAAGCATAGAAACACTGGTGACCGAACCGGTTGCGCGCTATATTGACCACCACCACCTTTACCAAACGCCCTGATGACCACTTCCTCTGCTGCCAAAAAAAATGACATCCAAAAACTCCAGCGTGTGATTGTGGATGGCCTTGAAGACGTCAAGGCCCAGGACATTGTGGTGTTTGACACCGAAAACCTGTCCGCCCTGTTTGAACGCGTGATCGTGGCCTCGGGCACGTCCAACCGCCAGACCAAGGCCTTGGCCGCCAGCGTGCGCGACGCGGTGCGCGACGCCGGTTTTCCCAAGCCCCGCATGGAAGGCGAAGTCAACGGCGAATGGATTATTGTGGATTGCGGCCAGGCCGTGGTGCATGTGATGCAACCCAGTTTTCGCGCCTACTACAACCTTGAAGAGCTTTGGGGCGAAAAGCCAGTGCGCTTGAAGCTCGGTGTGGCCAAGCCCGCGCCCGTGGCCAAAGCCCCGGTGGCCGCCAGCGCCGCCAAGCCTGTGACCACGCTGCGCCGCTCTAACGCCGCCAAAATTGGCGTGGCAGAAGCCTTCCCTTCACGCGCCCAGGCCGCCAAAACCGCTGCCGCCAACGCAGCCGCGGCCAAGCGCGACGCAGCTAAGGCTGCAACAGCCAAAGCCACGCCCGCCAAAACCGCTGCGCGTAAGACTGCAGGCGCTCCCAGCACCTCCATTACCAAGGTAGTAGTGGCCGAGAAAAAAGTCATCACCAAAAGCCGGCTGCACCTGTGAAAAAAGTAGCAGCCAAAAAAGTGGCTGCTAAACGAGTAGCCGCCAAGAAGACCGCGCCACGCCAGGCCTGAAGCACCCGTGCGGCTGGTCATTGTTGCCGTTGGCCTGCGCGTACCCGACTGGGCGCAAACCGCGTGGGACGACTACGCCAAGCGCTTTCCGCACGAGATCAAGATTGAGCTCAAGGCGGTAAAAACCGAGCCGCGCGGCTCCAAAACCCTGGACACCTTGTACGCCGCCGAGCGCGCGCGCATTGAGGCCGCCATACCCAAAGGCGCGCGCGTGGTGGTGCTCGATGAGCGCGGCACCACGCTCAACACCCAAGCCCTGGCCACGCGCCTGACCGACTGGCAGCTCGGTGGCGGCGATGTGGCGCTGGTCATTGGCGGGCCCGATGGGCTTGAGCCGGCTTTTCGCCAGGCGGCGCAGGAGCGCATTCGCCTCTCAGACCTGACGCTTCCCCACGCTTTTGCCCGGGTGTTGCTGATCGAGCAGCTGTACCGCGCCTGGTCCATCAACGCCAACCACCCCTACCACCGGGAGTAACCCGCGCGTGTCCGCCTTTATTTACCTCGCCTCGCAAAGCCCCCGGCGCAGCCAGTTGCTATCCCAATTGGGCGTGGAACACCGCCTGCTGTTGCCTGATGATGCTGAGGACAGCGAGGCGTTAGAAGCGGTGTTGCCCGGCGAAGCGCCGCTGGCTTATGTGCAGCGCGTGACAGCGCTCAAGCTGCATGCCGCGCAGGCACGCCTGCTGCGCCGCCAACTGCCGCCAGCGCCCATCTTGTGTTCGGACACCACGGTGGCTTTGGGGCGCAGCATTTTGGGCAAACCGCAGGACGCAGCAGATGCGGCGCGCATGCTGGGCCGCCTGGCCGGACGCAGCCACCGGGTGATGACCGCGATTGCGCTGGGTAATGGAGTTTTGGGGGAGGGCGCCCGGGTGGTGCGCGCCTGCAGCGTGTCGCGCGTGACCTTTGCGCCCTTGTCGCAGGCGCAGATTGCGGCCTATGTGGCCTCAGGTGAACCCATGGGCAAGGCCGGAGCCTATGCGGTGCAGGGATTGGCGGCGGCGTTTATTGCGCGCATTGATGGCAGCTACTCTGGCATCATGGGCCTGCCGCTGTTTGAGACCGCTCAGGCATTGCGCGCCCTGGAGTCCTAGGAGTCAAACCCGTGCAGCAAGATATTTTGATCAACTGGTCGCCCCAAGAAACCCGCGTGGCCGTTGTGGAGCACAGCGCGGTGCAAGAGCTGCACGTGGAGCGCACGCTTGAGCGCGGCTTGGTGGGCAACGTCTATCTGGGCAAGGTGGCGCGGGTGTTGCCGGGCATGCAGTCGGCGTTTATTGACATTGGCTTAGAGCGCGCGGCGTTTTTGCATGTGGCCGACGTTTGGCACCCACCGGCCGAGGGCGAGACCATCAGCGCGGCGCGCACCGCGCAGTCGCTGATTCCGATAGAGCGCCAGGTGTTTGAGGGCCAGGCCCTGATGGTGCAGGTGATCAAAGACCCGATGGGCACCAAGGGCGCGCGCCTGTCCACGCAGATCAGCATCGCTGGGCGCATGCTGGTGTTTTTGCCGCAGGACGACCATATTGGCGTCTCCCAAAAAATACCGTTGGCCCAGCGTGAAGACCTGCGCCAGCGCGTGCAGGCCCTGGCCGGGAGCGAGGGGGGCGGTTTTATCCTGCGCACCAACGCCGAAGACGCGCAAGACACCGAACTGGGCGACGACGTTGCCTATTTGCGCAAGGCCTGGGCGCGCATCAAGAGCGCGTCGCTCAAGCTGCCGCCCATGAGCTTGCTGCACCAAGACCTGAATTTGCTGCAGCGCGTGCTGCGCGACCTGGTGGGCGAAAGCACTCAGACCATTCGCGTGGATTCGCGCGAGCAGTTTGAAGCCTTGCAGGCGTTTGGCGCCGAGTTCATGCCCCAGGCGGTCAAAAAACTGCAGCATTACAAGGGTGAGCGACCAATTTTTGACCTGTACGCGATTGACGAAGAAATCGCCAAGGCGCTGGGGCGCCGGGTGGACCTCAAGAGCGGCGGCTACCTGATCATTGACCAGACCGAGGCGCTGACTACGGTGGACGTGAACACCGGCGGCTTTGTCGGTGCGCGCAATTTTGACGACACGATTTTTAAGACCAACCTGGAAGCGGCCCAAGCCCTGGCCCGCCAACTGCGCCTGCGCAACCTGGGTGGCATCATCGTGGCTGACTTTATTGACATGGCGCGCGCCGACCACCGGGACGCGGTGCTGGCTGAATTTAAAAAACAACTGGCGCGTGACCGGGTGAAAACCATGGCCGGCGGCTTTTCGCAGCTCGGACTGGTGGAGATGACGCGCAAACGCACCCGCGAATCACTCGCCCACATGCTGTGCGAACCCTGCCCGGTGTGCGAGGGAAAAGGCATTGTCAAAACCGCGCGCAGCGTGGTGTACGACATCTTTCGCGAAATTTTGCGCGAGGCGCGCCAGTTCAACCCGCAAGAGTTTCGTATCGTGGCTGCGCCCAAAGTGATCGAGCTGTTTCTGGACGAAGAAAGCCAGCACCTGGCGGGATTGAGCGAATTCATCGGCAAACCGGTGTCGCTGCAAAGCGAGTCCGCCATGGGGCAAGAACAGTACGACATCGTGCTGCTGTAGGCCCATGCGCTTGAAGATTGCTGTCCTGAGCCGCAATTTTTCTACCACGGGTGGGGGAGCGGAGCGGTATTCGGTGGCGGTGGTGGAGGAGCTTAGTGCGCGGCATGAGGTGCATGTGTTTACCCAGCACGCGGGCAACGTGTTGCCCGGTGTGACTTACCACGCCGTGGCGCTGCCCTTGCGCCGACCACGCTGGATCAACCAACTGTATTTCGCAACCGCCACCTGGTGGGCCACGCGCAGGGGTTTTGACGTGGTGCATTCCCACGAAAACACCTGGCACGGCAATGTCCAAACCGTGCACGTGCTGCCGGTGAAACACAATCTGTTTCATGGCAAGCAGGGCCTGGCCTTGGCGCTGCGCTGGCTCAAGGTGGCGACCAGCCCGCGGTTGGTGGCCTACCTCTTGCTGGAGCGCCAACGCTACGCACCAGCGCCGCATCGGCGTGTTGTGCTCACGTCACAGGCGCTGAAGGGCCCATTTTTGGAAGCCTACCCGCAGGCGCGCGCCATGACCGAGGTGATAGCGCCCGGCGTGGCCAGCGCGCCCGGACCCTGCAGCGCCATGCAAAAGCAACAGTCACGTACAGACCTGGGTTTGCCCGCGCAAGGCAGGGGTTTGCTGCTGGTAGGCAACGATTTCCGCAAAAAAGGCCTGCCCACGCTGATGCAAGCGCTGGTGAATTTGCCAGAAGATGTGTGGCTGGCAGTGGTAGGGCAGTCGCGCCAACTGGCCGAGATGCGCAGCCTGGCCCAGCGCCTGGGCGTAGCGCACCGGGTGTGGTTTTTGGGTTCGCTGTCTGACATGGACCGCGCTTACCACGCAGCAGATTGCTTGGTGCACCCCACGCTGGAAGACACCTATGCCATGGTGGTGTTGGAGGCCATGGCGCATGGGCTGCCGGTGGTGGTGAGTGGGGCGCAGTGGTGCGGCATTAGCGCGGAGCTGACCGAGGGCGTGAACGCATTGTTTTTGAACGAACCGCGTTCCCCTGGCGCGCTGGCGGCACTTATGGCGCGGGTGCTTGGGGACGCGCCCTTGGCCCGCAACTTGGGTGCAAACGCCAGCGCATTTGCCGCCCAACACACTTGGGCCCAGGTGGCCTCGCTGCACGAAGCGGTGTTTGGGCAGATTGCCCCCCCTACCAAGCAGCGCTGGCTGGTGCTGTCGCACGCCTTCAATATGGACGGGCGCGCGGCCAGCCAGACCATCACTGACAAGCTGCCGCATTTGGAACGCGCTGGGATTGAGGTCGTGGTCTTGAGTGGGGTGTCGGGCCGACAGGACACGCACTACGAGCACTACCAGTTGTGGCCGGCGGGGCCGGCGGGCATTCGCTTTGAGATGCGCCATGTGTTGCGCAAGCACCTGGGCTCGGGCGTGGCTTACCGCCTGGTCATGCTGGCGCTATCCCTGCCGCTGCTTCCCCTTATGCTCGTCGAGAAGTTATTGCGACCCGTAGAAAGCTCGTGGTCATGGTGGCTAAGTGCGTATTGCATGGGGCTTTGGCTGACACGGCGCCGCAAGTTTGACCTGATTTATTCGACGGGCGGCGCTTTTGCAGCCCATGTGGCGGGCGCGGCGCTCAAGCGTGCGACCGGCATCCGCTGGCTGGCCGAGGTGCACGACCCGATGGTGGTGCCCGGTACCGTGCCAAATACCCCGCAACAAAAAATGCAGGCGCGGATCGAGGCATTGATTTGTGCGCAGGCTGACGTGGCGATCTGGTTTACCGATCAGGCCTTGGCAAGCGCCAAAGTAAGACACCCGGTGCTGGGCGAGCGCGGGCATAGCGTGCTGCCAGGGGTTGATGCGCCTGCATACGCCTTGGCGCCGTACCAAAGGAGCGAGAAATTTGTACTCGGACATTTTGGCTCGCTGTCCGCGACGCGTAACCTGGCCAGCACCGTTGCCGCCTTGGATCGCCTGATCGACCAGCATCCAGAGCTGGCCCCGTACGTGGAACTGCATGTGTATGGCGGCCCGCTGGATCCGATATCGGCAGCAGCAGCGGCCAGCGCCAAACATTCCACCTTACGCCACTTCGGCCGCATAGAGGCCGATCCCGCCAGCCGCAAAAGTGGCCGCGAACAGATTTTGCAATGCATGCGCAGTGCCGATGTGCTGCTGCTCCTCCACGGCACAGAGCCGATTTGTTCGGAGTACATTCCGTCAAAAATGTACGAGTATTTGTGGATGCAGCGGCCAATATTGGCACTGGTACATCAAAACCCGCAAATGGTGAACTTGCTGCGCAGCGAGCGGCACAAAGTCTTGGAGACGGGGGGGTGGAGCAAGGCGCAATTTCAGGGAGTTGACGAGGCAGGGCGGCAGGCCTTGTCCGAAGCCTTAGAGCAGTTCACGCTGGACTGGAGCGCCAAAAGGCTGCTCGACAACGGGAAGGCTGGCATTTACACCACCGAAGCCTGTGTGAAACAACTGTGCTCTCTTGTACGGGTGTGATAATCCAAGCCATGAGAACCTACAACACAGCAAAGCGTATTCTTGTGACAGGGGGAGCTGGTTTCCTCGGATCGCACCTCGTTGATCGCCTAATTAGCCGGGGGGACGAAGTAGTTTGTGTCGATAATTTATTTACCGGTGCTAAGCGCAATATTGCACATCTGCTGGGTAATTCCAATTTTGAATTTATTCGGCATGATGTCACCGTACCGCTCTATCTGGAAGTGGACCAGATATACAACTTGGCGTGCCCAGCCAGCCCGGTGCATTACCAGCATGATCCAGTGCAGACTACCAAGACCAGCGTGCACGGTGCTATCAATATGCTGGGCCTCGCCAAACGATTAAATGCACGTATTTTTCAGGCTAGCACAAGCGAAGTTTATGGCGACCCCCAGGTGCACCCGCAGAAAGAAGACTATTGGGGTAATGTCAATCCAATAGGTATCCGCAGTTGCTATGACGAAGGAAAGCGTTGCGCAGAAACCTTATTTTTTGATTATCACCGCCAGCATGCACTAGATATAAGAGTTGCTCGCATTTTCAATACCTACGGTCCGCGCATGCATCCTAATGATGGGCGCGTCGTCAGTAACTTTATCGTTCAAGCGCTCCGAGGTGAGGACATTACGATTTATGGTGAAGGGCAACAAACGCGTAGTTTTTGTTACGTAGATGATTTGATTGACGGATTTATCAGGTTTATGGACTTGCCGCCTATGCAGGACGGTAGTCCGGGTTTCCCAGGACCCATTAATCTTGGCAACCCCAATGAATTTACCATTCGCCAGTTGGCGGAAATCGTGATTGAGTTGACTGGCGCTAAATCAAAATTGGCTTTTCTCTCGTTGCCTTCTGATGATCCATTGCAAAGGCAGCCTGACATAAGTCGTGCGAAAGAGTATCTCAATGATTGGGAGCCAAAAATTCAGTTGCGCGAGGGAATGCAAAAAACGATTGCATATTTTGATGAATTGCTTTCTAGGTAAAAGAGTAGCTGTTAACTTCAAGTTTGTTTTGGGTCATGTATGAGAATAACAGATTTTTTTTCTAATTATCGGGTGATTAAGCGAACTGAGCGAGGGCTGAAAAATGAAGAACGTGAATGGGTACAGAGGCAATATGCGGTACCTAGTCCTTCATACATTAAGCGCGCAGTTCTTCAGCGGATCGGATTCTCTGAGGCGGTTTGGGTAGAAACAGGCACGTTTATGGGAGACACCGCTGCGTTGCTGGCGAAAGATGCAAAAGCGGTCTTTACTATCGAGCCGGACCGGGTTCTCTATGAAAAAGCAGCTGCACGGTTTGCTGGAGACCCAAAGGTTAAGGCCTTACACGGATTGTCCGAGGAATTATTTCCTTCGCTCTTACCCTCCCTAAATGGAGCCGTTAACTTTTGGCTGGATGGACATTATTCAGGTGGTATTACGCACAAAGGTCCGACCGATTGTCCTGTTTGCGAAGAATTGCAGAATATTGAAAATAATTTAAATAATTTCGACAGATTATCAATCTTGATTGATGACGTGCGTTGCTTTAACCCAGCAATTCCAGAGTATGCTGATTACCCGAGTTTAGATTACTTAGTCGATTGGAGTCGGAGAAATGGCCTGACTTGGCATATTGAGCATGATATATTTGTAATGAAAAGCAAATTTTAGCCAGGTGTGCTGCATAGGTAAGTGATGCGTGAACCCAAATTTTCCGATGAATATAATATGCAATTTAATACAAGTACCTCATTTGTTTGGAGGTCGCAAAAATGTCATTAAAATATAAAATTCGTTATTTAAGAGAGTACTTAAAATTCAAAGCTGTCGGAGGCAAGGTTGACAAACTTTTCCCTATCTATTCAGACTATCGCGAACAGGCAGGTTCAGCCACGGGGCACTACTTCCATCAGGATTTGCTGGTTGCGGGTTACATAGCACAAAGAAACCCTCGTCGCCACGTTGACATTGGATCCCGGATCGATGGGTTTGTGGCCCACGTCGCATCCTTTAGACCAATAGAAATCATCGACGTTCGTGAGCTCAAAGACACGGGCTATTCGAATATCACTTTCAAACGCATGGATTTAATGAACTCTGCGTCGGTGGAGGCGTCACTTAGCGACTCAATTTCATGCCTTCATGCTATTGAACATTTTGGTTTGGGACGTTATGGAGATCCACTCAGCCCTTCGGGGCATATAACTGGTTTTAAAAATATTCTTAAAATGTTAAAGCCTGATGGGATTCTCTATATTAGTTTTCCAATCGCGCATGTAGATCAAGTACTTTTTAACGCGCACCGATTATTTAAGCCGGAAAGTATTCTTGCTTGGCAATCAGAGGTAGAGATTGAGTTGTTGAGTTTTTCTTTTGTGGATGATGCTGGAGATCTTCACAAAGAAGTACCTGTCAACACAGTTCCGTCAGATATCCAGTATGGATGTGGTATTTATACATTTCGAAGGCTGTGATTCTATTGAACCAAGTACCTCTACGGATCTGAATTCGATGTGGCCAAAGAAAATAATTGCAAGAATCGAAGGAGGTTTGGGAAACCAGCTGTTTCAGTACGCCGCCGCCCGCTCATTGGCGGATCGCCTTGGCTGTGACCTTGCACTGGATCTTCGTGGTTTAGCAGAGAATGGGGATCGGCCTTACGAGCTTCACCGGTATCGTATCCGGGCCTCTTTGGCAGTAACGTCAGAATTGCATTGCTTGCCTGAATGGCGGTCTTCTCGGCGTTCTCGCTTGCATTCCCGTATTTCACAGTTGTTCCCAGAGGTTTTCTCTTTCCCAGTATTTTGGGCATCTAGCTTTGCATTTGATAACCGCTTTGAAAAAATAAAAAATCCAGTTTATTTAGTAGGATATTGGCAATCAGAAAAATACTTTCTTTGGAACCGACATCGTCTTCTCCAAGATATTCAACTTGTAGTTCCGTTAGCCTCGCACACACCGATACTGAACATAATTGGGCAAACTACTAGTGTTGCCTTGCATATTCGCCGCGGAGATTATGTGACCAATCCAGCTGCATCTCAATACCATGGGTTGTGCGATTTGGTCTATTACCAGCGTGCTGTTGAAGATATAAAATCTAAACTAAATAATATAAATGTATTTGTTTTTTCGGATGAACCAGAATGGGCTAGAAGTAATATAAATTTTGATGTGCCTACACAGATTATGGATGCTAATTCGAGTGAAAACGGCTTCGTGGATTTAGAATTGATGAGCCGTTGTCAGCACCACATCATCGCCAATAGTTCCTTTAGTTGGTGGGGAGCTTGGCGTAGTCAGTCGCCTGATCAACGGGTCTATGCGCCACATCGTTGGTTCAGAGATCTGGCGACTGATATAAGCGATGTAGTACCGTCACGCTGGCAGACGTTGGACTGAATTTGTATTTGGAATAGACATTAACCGATGAAAATACAAACCGATCAGGCCATGCAATTACCAGTACTTACTGTGGTGATGCCAGTTCACAACGGTGCCCGCTGGCTCGGTGAAACACTGGTTTCTATTTATAACCAGTCGTTTGGAGATTTTGAACTTATCCTCGTCGATGATGCGTCAACCGACGCGTTGCTTGGCGTACTGAATGCGTTCCCGGATCCAAGACTTACCGTAGTGCGTTTAGAAAAAAACGAAGGTGTGGCCGAAGCGCGCAACAAGGGTGTTGCGCAGGCAAACAGCCAATACATTGCTTTTTGTGACGCAGATGACATTTGCCAGCCAGAGCGGTTTGAAAAGCAGATCACTTTTCTGCAACAACACGCACGGGTAGGCGTGTGCGGAACGGCCTTTACCTGCTTTGAGACGGAGGATGGTGAAACAGTGCGGAATCCGAGTTCGGATGGAGAGATACGGCGCTCGTTGATGAGAGGCAATTGCTTCGGTACCTCGACCATGATGGGACGAGCCGAACTGTTAAAAAAACACGTGTTTGATCAAAGTATGACACCTACTGAAGATTACGACCTTTGGACGCGCTTGTCCTGCGAAGGCGTTCAGATGGCGAATTTGCCAGATAGCCTGCTTAGGTACCGGGTCCATGCCCAACAGGCCAGTCAGCAGAAGAGTGTCAGGCTCGACCAATTGGCCAGAAAGATACGGGCGCTTTACTGTGCTCGTTTACTTGGTCTGGCCGGATTACTGGAGCGGATGCGTGTTGAATCCATTGAAATGGAAGACCTTGACGCAGCCGCAAGTGGTATCGTGAATTACTGTGCAACTCATTCTGACGTATCAGTTTCCGAGTTTCGTTTCATGCTGGCTTGGCTGTACCAGAAGCTTCCAAATCATGGTTTGTTGTCGTGGTGGCGTTGGACACGTCTACAAAAAGAGCTAAAACTTGATCTGAATAGAAATTACCGCTTCAACATCGCCTTACTCGCATTATTGCCAATTGGCATCGGGTATAAATATTTTGATACGTTGATAAAAATGAAACGTTGATATGCGATCGCATCTGAAAATTTAATTGGTTCGAAATTAAATTTTCCCCATACGTCGCCGCAGACGCCTTCCCAAGCGAGAAAGCCAGTCGCCGCCTTCCTTAGGCCAGTCCAAATTGCGCTCCCATGCAGATTGGTAGATCACGCCGCAGTATTGTTTCGCGAGTTTGCCTTCGGTGATTCCCAAGCGCTGATCGCGGTCAAATTGCCACGCATAGTGATAGACCTTGAATAAGGCCTGGCACGGCAATAGCGGAACAGCCTGGTAGGCTAAAAGTGCTTCGCCATACCAACGTGATTCAATAGGTGCTTGCACAATGGCATCGACCAAATTCATGCCCTTAGGCAGCAAATAGAGCTTGTCAAGGCTCTCCCATACTGCCCGGTGCCACACCACGGGTAATGGACCAAAGCTATAACGCCGCCCATGGCGGCCGAACAACTGTTGCACCAAGTCGGCCTCGTTATTGAAGGCGTCGACCACGCGGTCTCTCTTGTGGCGCGTAGCATCGTCTAGCAGATCGTGTGCCTCGTCCATCATCGTGTAAGGAGTGCCGTTTTGGGTCATAAAATCCGCTAGCCCGAAGGGGCGGATAAACATGGCATCGGAGTCCAAGCAGACATAAGCTTCAGACAGACCCATGCGCCAAAACTCTGACTTCACTACTTGCTGTGAAACGCTGCCAGGCATGCCAGCTAGCTGTCCATGATTTATGCGTGGTGATGCATGCAGAATGTCTTCGTCTGCCATCAAAAGCACATTTAAGCTGTCTAAGTGCTCGCGAAACAACGCCATGTCATATTGGGGAACCGAAACGTAAAAGGGCAAGTTTTCTTCGTTAAAGCGATGGATAGATTCGGCCAAGCGCACGACCCGACGCAAATCAGTGCAGTAACTCTTGCAATAAAGCGCCAATTGCATCATCCACGTCTGTCTTCATAACGGGTTGCGACTTTCATAAAGAACAGCATTGGATTGGTGGCCCGAGCCACCATGACACGACGCAAAGCGAAAGCATCATCCCCAGCCTGTACTCGACCGCGCCGGGTAGTAGTCGCAGTCGCATAACCGGCCTCTGCTGCCATTGCCTGATGTTCTGTGCGATACCAGCCATAGGGATAGCAAAAATGACGCACCTCGCAACCCACAAGCTGTTCCAGTTCCTGTTTTGAGTTGACAATTTCCTCGTTGGCCTGATCATTGGATAACTCTGTCAAATTTGCGTGCGTGCGGGTATGTGAGCCAATATCCATACCGGCGCTGTGCCAGTTATGCCAATCGTTTAACGTCATCAGCGGCTTTTCAGCCACCTTTCCCGCGTCCCAGCTATTGGTCTTCCCGATCATGCGACTTACGCCATAGCAAGTAGCCGTGAAGTGACTCGCTTGCAGAATGGGCAAGGCATGACTCAAATTGTTCTGATAACCATCGTCGAAAGTGATTCCGACAACCTTACCTTGCTGTTTGCCATTCAGGTAAGGCTCGAGATTACGCATGGACAGCCCCTCATAGCCCAGCATTCGTAGCATTTGCATCTGCCAAGCAAAGGCACGCGGTGTGACCACCAGTCCGCGTAACTGCGTGCCAGGAGGTGGCGACGCGTCAATCTGGTGATACATCAGAATTGGGACGTTCATGTCTGGATCCTGGTCAGATTGGCGTAATACCCGCCTTTCGAAAGAAGCTCTGCGTGGGTTCCACTTTCTACGATAGACCCCTGATCCAACACTAGAATTTTGTCAGCATGCTCAATCGTGCTCAATCGGTGTGCGATGACCAATGTGGTCCGGTTTTTCATTAGCCCGGCCAAAGCGGCCTGCACTTGACGTTCACTGTCGGTGTCCAAAGCGGAGGTGGCCTCGTCAAGAATCAGGATTGGTGCATCCTTAAGCAAGGCACGGGCAATCGAAATGCGCTGGCGCTGTCCGCCAGACAACTTGGCACCGTCTTCGCCAATTGACGTTTCTAGGCCCGCTGGCAACTGCTGAATGAATTCCCACGCGTTGGCGGCCTTTGCTGCCCGAATCACATCTTCCCTATTACATTTATCGTGCGCGCCAAAGGCGATATTTGCTTCGATGGTGTCGTTGAATAGAACGATGTCTTGGCTGACGAGTGCGATATTTTTTCTTAGGCTCGAGAGACTGAGTTCGTTGATATCAATCCCATCTATGCGGATCAAGCCTTCAGTGGGTTTGTACAGGCGAGGTATTAATGCGCTTAGTGTCGTTTTGCCGCCGCCTGATCCCCCGACAAGCGCGACTGTCTGTCCGGCTGAAGCCAGGAAACTGACGTCATGGAGTGCTCTTCGTTCCACATTGGGGTAATGAAAACCTACATGGTCAAACTCTATGTCGCCAATGGCATTACCTAAATCCACATTGCCATTATCTTCTTCGGTGGGAGTATCAAGAAAGTTGAAGACACTTTCACAAGATGCCAGACCACGTTGTAGCGTGGAGTTGATAGTTGTGAGTTGTTTGATCGGTGAAATCAACATCAAAAGCGCCGTAATGAAGGAGATAAATCCGCCGGCGCTTGCACTGGCTTGTCCCGTTGATTGATTTAGTGCAAGAAAGATGATAAATGCTACTGCTAGTGATGCTGCGAGATGGGTAATCGGAGTTATCGCTGATACCGGCACTGCTTCCCGCATCAGAGACCGTCGATAAGATTCTGTCTCTTTATGAAAGCGTGCTATTTGTTGGTCCTGACCACTGTAAATTTTAATTACTTTGTTGGCAGCGGAAGATTCTTCAATGCTATGGAAAAGCAGTCGGATTGCCTCCAATGTACTCCTACTTGCGGAGCGCATTTTTCTCCCAAAACCCCTGACGATTAACGCTATGAGAGGTCCAACAATAAGGATTGAAAGTGTCAGTTCCCAGTCCAGATAAAAAAGGTAAATAAGTAAGGCGATAGCGGTCAGCGACTCGCGTACGACGGTCACCAAAACATTGGTTGACGCTTCGCTTAGGTTTCCTGAGTCGACCATAATCCGTGAGATAACTGTGCCCGCGGAAAGTTCGTGAAATGTCTGGGTAGGTAGTTTGAGAAGTAGTGCAAACATCTCTCTACGCACATCTGTAATCAGTCGTGCAGAAACCCAAGTCATGAGGTAGCTTGTGCAAAACGACAATATGCCTCGAACGATAAATAGGCCAATAACTGCAGCCGGGATAAGCCAGATCATGCGCTGATCTGGTGTTTTGAAGCCACTGTCGAGCAAGTACTTCATGATGGCTGGAAATGCCGGCTCTGTGGCAGCTGTGCCGATCAGGCCCAAGACAGCGAGCGCGAAAGGTTTCCAATACGGCTTAACGTAAGTGAGAAGTCGAAGATAGAGTTGGCGGTTGCTAGGGGCCATTAGCTTTAGCCGACTGGGTTCTTTGGGGGTTTCCAAGCCGCCCCCTGCTGCATCTCAACCGCCTTCGCATACCGGTAAAACGTGCCCTCAAAATTCCCCAGCGCAATCACAAACCCGGCCCATCCATCGAGGAAGCCGCGCTTAAAGACGTAGTGCTTCACAAACGCCCAAAGCCCGTGTGTGAGAGCCGAGGCCATGGAGAGTTTTTTGTGTTTTATTTTCTCGGCGCCCAGTGTGGAATAGCGGTTGGCCTTGTGCATGACTTCGCCCAGATTTCTGAACGGAAACTGCCAAATCGCATTCTTCATGTGGCCCAGCGGCTTGCCGGTGAGCAGCTCAAAACCCTCATGCACCGGCTGCTGGTCGTAGCGCAGCGCGCCCTTGCGAAACAATTGTGGCTGGCGGTAGTTGGGGTACCAGCCCGAATGCTTGATCCAGCGGCCCATGAAGTAGTTGCGCCGGGGCGTCCAGTAGGCGTCCAGGGCTTGGGGGTCGGCTGTAATGGCGCGGATTTCCGTGGCGGCCTCGGGCGTGCAGCGCTCGTCGGCGTCCAGACTGAAGATCCATCCATGCGTGCAGGCGGCCAGCGCTTGGTTGCGCAAATCACCAAACCCGCTGAACTTCACCTGCACCACGCGCGCACCGAGGGCGGTGGCGATGTCTGCGGTACCGTCGGTGCTCCAAGAGTCGATCAGCACGATCTCGTCGGCCCAGCGCACGCTCTCAATCGTTGCGCGCACCTTGTCGGCTTCGTTGAACGCAATGATGTAGACGGAAACCTGGCTCATCTATAGTGGCACCATGAAAAATAACGTTGGATCGCGCCGCTTCTGCACAGGCGATAAGCGTTTTAGTCTAGTTCAAAAATGCCGCTGTCCGATCTGATCTCCATCGTCATCACCACCTACAACCGCAGCGACGCACTCATTGCGGTGCTGCGTGGCTTGGCAGCGCAGGACGATCGGGGCTTCGAGGTGGTCGTGGCGGACGACGGTTCGACCACCCCGCACCAAAGCGCCGTGCAAGAGGCCGCGCAGGCGCTTGGGCTACCCATCACCCACGTTTGGCACCCTGATGTGGGGTTTACCGCCTCGCGCGTGCGCAACCTGGGCGTTTCTGCGGCACGTGGGGCCTATGTCGTTTTCATGGATGGCGACTGCGTGCCAGAGACTGACTTTGTACGCCGCCACCGTCAACTGCGCCAGACCGGCTGCTTTGTCAACGGCAGCCGGGTGCTGCTGAGCGCGGCCTTGTCTCAGGCGGTGTTGGAAGAACGAGAAACGGTGTTTGGTCAGTCGGCCACGGCGTGGCTGCGCCACTGGTGGGCCAAGGACGCTAATAAGCTGACGGGCCTCTTGCGCTTGCCGGATGGGGCTTGGCGCCAACAGCCGGGTTTCCGCTGGCGCGGTATCCGCAGTTGCAATATGGGCGTCTGGCGCGCGGATTTTGAAGCCGTGAACGGTTTTGACGAGTCTTTCGTGGGCTGGGGCCACGAAGACGCCGACTTTGTGCTGCGTCTGCACAACTTGGGCACCGTGCGCAAAAACGGCTATTGCGCCACCGAGGTTTACCACCTGTGGCACCCCGAATCCAGCCGCGCCCAAGAGCCCGCCAATGCCGAACGGGTGCGCCAGCGCCAGCATAGTCTGCAAATCAAGGCCGACGTGGGCCACCACGAATGCCGCCTGCAGGGCGAAGTGCGCGTAAATAGTTGGGGATAATGGGGGGTATGACCAAATTCCTCCTCGCCATCCTCACCTGGACCCTAAGCGCCACCGCCTTCGCCCAGTTCCGGGTTGAAGTCTCGGGGGTAGGCATGACGCAGCTGCCGATTGCAGTGGCGGCTTTTCGGGGCAATGAGGCGCTCACGCAAAAAGTAGCGCTGATCGTGCAGGCCGATTTGGAGCGCAGCGGCCAGTTTCGGGGCGTGGATGCCGCCGGGGCGGTGTTGGACGAGACTTCGCGGCCTGATGTGGCGGTTTGGCGCAAACAGGGCGCGGACGCGGTGGTGACTGGTAGCGTCACCCGCCTGGCCGAAGACCGCTATGACGTACGTTTTCGGGTGTGGGACGCGGTGCGCGGCCAAGACCTGGGCGGCCAAAGCCACGCAGCCACCAGTGGCGAGCTGCGCCATGTCGCCCACAAGATTGCCGACGCGGTGTACGAAAAGCTCACGGGCGAGAAGGGCGTTTTCTCTACCCGCATTGCCTATGTCACCCGCAATACCGGGGTGTACAACCTTTGGGTGGCCGATGCCGATGGCGAAGGCGCCCAGTCGGCCCTGCGCAGCAGCGAGCCCATTATTTCGCCGTCCTGGTCGCCCAGCGGCAGCCAGCTGGCCTATGTTTCTTTTGAATCACGCAAGCCCGTGGTCTATGTGCACGACGTAGACACGGGCAAGCGCCGCTTGGTGGCCAATTTCAAGGGCTCCAACAGCGCGCCGAGCTGGTCGCCCGACGGCAAAACCCTGGCGCTCACCCTGAGTCGTGACGGCGGCGCCCAGATTTACCTGATGGACGCCAGCGCCCCCGGCGCTGAGCCGCGCCGCCTAGCCAGTTCGTCGGCCATTGACACCGAGCCTACCTTCACCGCCGACGGCAGAACTGTCTACTTCGTCAGCGACCGGGGCGGCTCGCCACAAATTTACCGCGTGCCACTGTATGGTGGCAGCCCCGAGCGCGTCACCTTCACCGGCAGCTACAACATCTCGCCCGCGCTGAGTGCAGACGGACGCTGGATGGCCTATGTGTCGCGCGTCAACGGCGCTTTCAAGCTGCACATCATGGAATTGGCAAACGGCCAAAGTACTGCCATCACGGATACATCAGCCGATGAAAACCCCAGTTTTTCCGCGAACAGCCGCATGGTGCTGTACGCCACACAACAGCAGGGCCGCGAGGCCTTGATGACCACGACGCTTGACGGCAAGGTGAAAGCCCGGCTGGCTGGCCAAAGCGGCGATCTACGCGAGCCCGATTGGGGCCCCGCAGCGCGATAACTTTTTACCTCAACCGGAGTTTGGAATGATGAAATTAAATCTTTGGATCTTGACAGCCTTAGCGGCAGCGGCGCTGGCAGGCTGCGGCTCCACCGTCAAATTGGACGACGTGGCCGTGGAAGACAAGGCCGGCCAGGCCGTGGCATCCGTAGACGCCAATGCCCTGGGTGCTAGCAGCGCAGCCG
Source organism: Comamonas sp. lk (assembly GCA_945898115.1). Classification (GTDB taxonomy): domain Bacteria; phylum Pseudomonadota; class Gammaproteobacteria; order Burkholderiales; family Burkholderiaceae_C; genus Allorhodoferax. Next base: position 6,791 of record CAMDHS010000007.1, on the reverse strand, counting down.
CCAAGAGCCAAACCGCAGTGACGCCCTTGGCCCCGGCCAAGGCGGCAAACACCAGCGGCGCCGACATGCTGATCGCGGGTGGGCGGATCGTTTATTTTGATTACGACAGTTTTGCCATTCGCCCCGAGTATCAGGCCGTGATTGAAACCCATGCCCGCGTCTTGAAGGGCGATAAAGCCAGAAAAGCCAACGTCGAAGGCCACACCGATGAGCGCGGCGGACGCGAATACAACCTGGCCCTGGGCCAAAAGCGCGCTGAAGCCGTGCGCAAGGCCCTCTCCTTGCTGGGCGTGCCCGAGAGCCAAATGGAGGCAGTGAGCTTTGGCAAGGAAAAACCCGCCATGCTGGGTGGATCAGACACCGCGATGGAAAAGAATCGCCGGGCTGAGATCTCCGTACGATGAGTTTCTATGCAGCTCCAAACCACCGCAAGACAGTGCGGTGGATTGCCGCAGCGGCGGTGTGGACGCTTGCGACGCAGGCCGGCGCCGGCATGTTTGACGACGAAGAGGCGCGCCGGGCGATCCTGGATTTGCGTCAAAAAGTGGACAACATGCGCCGCGATACCGACCAGCGCATCAGCGAAGAAGCGAGGCGCCAGGCCGAAGAAGTGACAGGCCTGCGCCGCAGCCTGTTGGACCTGCAAAACCAGCTCGAGGCCAATGCCTCAGAAATGGCAAAAATCCGTGGCCAAAACGAGCAACTGGCGCGCGATCTGGCTGACGCGCAGCGCCGCCAGACCGAAGGCTCCAAGGCCTTAGAGGACCGGCTGCGAAAATTTGAACCCAGCAAAATCAGCTTTGAAGGCTCTGAATTTTTGGTCGAACCGCAAGAAAAACGCGTCTTTGAGCAAGCGATCACCAGTTTTCGCAAAGGCGACTTCGAGGTGGCACAGGCCGCTTTGGTCGAATTCTTGGGCCGGTATCCGCAAAGTGGTTATGCCAGCGCAGCGCTCTTTTGGTTGGGCAACGCGCAGTTTGTCGGCAAGGACTACAAAGGTGCTATGGCCAGCTTTCAAAAGCTGCTGACGCAAGACCCCAAATACACACGCGTGCCAGAGACTTTATTGGCCGTGGCCAATTGCCAGCTTGAACTCAAAGACACAGCAGGCGCCCGCAAGACCTTGGAAGGCCTGATCGCCGACCACCCGCGCAGCGAGGCTGCTGACGCCGCCAAAGACCGCCTCGCGCGCCTGAAGTAATGGCCCAAGACCCGCTGTTGTGCGGGGCTGCGCCGCCAGACACCCAGGCCCAGCGCCGTTTCTCGGGTCTGGACCGGCTCTACGGACCCGAGCCGGCCCAGGCGGTGCGCAATGCGCATGTGGTGGTGGTGGGCATCGGTGGCGTGGGCTCCTGGGCGGCCGAGGCCTTGGCCCGCAGCGGCGTGGGCCGCATCACCCTGGTGGACATGGACCATGTGTCCGAATCCAACATCAATCGCCAGATACACGCCATCACCCCCACACTGGGCATGGCAAAAATCACGGCCATGGCTGAGCGCATTACCCTGATCAACCCGGGCTGCCAAGTGTTGGGCGTTGACGCTTTTGTAGACGCCGACAACTGGCTGCAACTCCTGCCCAAAGGTGCCGATGCGGTGATTGACGCCTGCGACCAAGTCATCGCCAAGACCGCCATGTCGCAGTGGGCGCGCCAGTCGGGTGGCCATTTCATAACCGTGGGCGCAGCCGGAGGTAAACGCCAAGCGCATGAGGTGACTATTTGCGACCTGAGCGCCTGTTCCCATGACCCTTTGCTGGCCCAGGTGCGCTACAGGTTGCGCAAGTTTCATGGCGCGCCCAAAGAGGGCAAAAAGATGGGCGTGGCCTGCGTATCCAGTCCCGAGCCGGTGGCCAGCGCACAGGGCGCGGCGCAAGACGACAACACGCTCAACTGCCATGGCTACGGATCGCTGGTCACTGTGACGGCCACCTTCGGTTTGTGCGCTGCGGGCTGGGTGATGGACAAACTTTCTCGCTCTGTCTAAATCATGGGTAAAACGACGCTATAATTGTGGGCTTGGCATCGAGCTGTAAAGCTTGCTGACGGGACGTTAGCTCAGTTGGTAGAGCAGCGGACTTTTAATCCGTTTGTCGTGGGTTCGACCCCCGCACGTCCCACCAATTTATCCAATGAAATCAAGCACTTACAGCAATGTAAGTGCTTTTTTTTATCACTACACACCGCTTACACACCGGCCCCCTTTTTTTTAGGGGTGTTTTTTAGCCCCAAAAACACCTGTTTTTCGGCGGTGTCGCAGCCCAACTTTTCTTCCTCGCCCAGCGTTTTCCGGTTGCCCAAAGCGCACACTGAAATTAAAGTGTGCCTATGGCACAACAAATTGACACTACACACACGTTGATGGCTGGCACCTTGCTGGTCTATCAGCGTGAGCGCAGCGCTATCTGGCAATGCCGCTTCAAAGTTGATGGACAGTGGCAGCGAGCCTCTACCAAAGAGCACGATTTGAAGCGGGCAAAAGAGGTAGCGAAAAAACTACTCATTACCGCTGAAATACGCAAAGAGCAGAACATGCCTGTGGTGACACGGCGCTTCAAAGATGTCGCCAAACTGGCTATTGCCAAGATGGAGCAACGCCTTAAGGAAGGCACGGGCAAGTCCGCCTACAAAGACTACATACCCATCATCAATGTTTACCTGATTCCGGCTTTAGGCAACAGGCTAATCACCAACATTGACCGGGCGGCGCTGGAACACTTGGACAACGAGCGCATCAAGCGTATGCGTAAAGAACCCTCCCACAGCACCATGCTCAGCCACAACGCAGCGCTCAATGCGGTGTTCGATGAGGCAATGGCACGCAACTTCTTGACTGACCTGAACCGCCCCAAACTGGAAGCCATTGGCAAGAAGAGCGAACGCCGCCCATCCTTCACCCTCAACGAACTGAGAGCACTGCTCAGCAACTTTGATGCTTGGATTGGCAGGGCAGCGGACAAGGAGGAGCGGGAAAAGCGCGAAATCATGCGCGACTACGTGGAAATGTTGGTGGACACGGGCGCCCGACCTGGCAAAGAGTTGATGGACTTGAAATGGAACCAGATAGCCTACGAGATCAAGCCCACGCTGGAAAAAACCGGCGTCATGTCCGACGGAAAGGAAGAGGAGCCAGAGGAAATCGTCTTGGCGAACTTGAACAAGACCGTTTTTCTATCAGTCAGCGGCAAAACTGGCAGGCGGGATATTTTGGGTCGGCTACCAACCGTCAAGGCGCTGGAGCGTATTGCGCTGCGAAATTACAAGTTTAAAAAGTCTGTGCGTGACCCGCTTGGCGAGGTGGCACATCCGGGCAACATGGACTTTGTGCTGCGGACTAAATTGCTCAAGGCGGACGTGAGTGCGTTTTTCCAAGTAATGCTCAAAAATTACCTAAAGGAGCACAGCCTATATGTGGACCCGCTGACTGGGCAGAATCGTGTTTTTTACAGCCTGCGTCATACCTACGCCACGCTGGAAATCACCTACGACAGGACCAACACTCACGTGCTGGCACGGCAGATGGGCACCAGTGACCTGATGATTGACCAGCACTACAGCCATGTCAAAACCAGCGAAGACAAAGAACAGTTGCGCGGCAATGAATCTCGAAAAATGATTGGGGCACAGGGTAAAGTGGATGCAGCGTATAAGTCCACCGCGCCCAAGCGCGTAAAGAAGCCTGTAAAAAAGAAGCCTGCGAAATAGCAGTCCTGTCAGCAGCAGAGGTTGGGAATCTAGCCAGTAGGCTGTAATCCGCTACAGGCGCTCAAACGTGGCGCCGAGCGACCGACTTAAGCCGTCTCAGTCGCAGATGAAAAAACGAAGGCGTTTAGGGTGGTTTTAACGTGAAGCCATTGCTGCTCTGACCGTCGTTATTGGATTCCTGGATGTCTCCGAAATTGGCATGGTGGTACGAGTGCATTAGCCATAGCAATTCACATGAAAGTCCGTTCACCCCGACGGGAAATCGGTTGTCCATTCCGGGGGTCTGAAAGCAAACTGCGTTCAACAGGAAAGGACGCAGCACATGCCGCTCATAGATCAATCAACGCTAAAACAGTTCACCGGCACGGAAGGCTATTACCGCATCAGTCGCAGGCACTTGCTGACTGATGGAACCAAGTACCTTGCCGAGAACGCTGCGTGTTTTTGGATGATGGATGCCGTCGCTAGTCACCTCAGTGAAATAGGCACTGCTGATTGGTTTGTCGTCGTGAAGACAACGGTCAGCAATTTAAAAGCCTTGATGGTCTATGAAGACGGTAACGGGCATGAACACGCAAGGCAGGAGATTCCGTACACGGATTTCCCGCTTACGGAAATCACGCTTTACGCTTGCTGGGACGGTGAGCATTGGGTCATCATGTTGCCTAGCGAGTACTGACAGTGATAGGCCCTCAAACGGACACCGTATCAACCATAAAGCGGAGCCCTAGGGAACTTTCAATTCGTAAACATAGTTCAAAAGTAACGGACCTTCGTAGGCAATAGAGTCCTCGAGGTGTCCTACTTCTTTATGTGGGCAAATCATGGTTACCTTCATTGGCTTGGCAACACCACCGTTGAACTCCCAATGATCCCAATGGAATAGATCGTCTTCCTCGTCGATGCCAACGTCCTCATCAGGTACCCAGCCCTTGCCCCTGATTTTGATGTGCTCACCAGCCTTTATCCTTGACCATGTGTCAGCGTCTAGTTGAATACGGACTCCGAACCACCCATACCCACAGTCAGGATCAATGACTACCGATACCGGATTTGCCATAGTGGCTTGAACAATGTTTTGGACTTGCTCACGCAAGTATCGGAGATCTTCAGACTGACGCTGAAGTGTTTCGTTAATTTGAGCAAGTGCTTGTTCAATTCGTTTAAGGTCTGCCGCCATGAAATCTGCTCCCAATAGGTATGGACTGAAATTCTCTATCAATCGGGCTTCAATTCAGCCCTACAACGCACCTATAGAGAGCGCCTTAGCCGTCTCAGTTGCGGATGGAAAAATGACAGTGGATAGAGCGGTTTTTGCGTGAAACCATTTGCACTATGCCTGCCATCCGTCTGATGGAAGAAAATTAAATGAGTGAATTTCTGCCACAAACCCCCATTATTCAGGTGGTTCTGAGGAATTTCACAGTCATTTCCGCCATTTACACATTGCCAATCAGTGGGCGCAAAGTGGAGGGGGTTAGATTAAAACTGGTGGGGGTCGAGATCTTGGGTGAGCGTTGAAATTACGCAGCAGATTTTTGCGTAGTAGCCATATGAATCTGCTTTTGCGCTCGACTGATTTTCTGCCTGTCGCGCTCAGCGTCTAAGTTCTTCGACACAGCCGCCTTTTGCTTTTTTAGGGAGTCAATGCGGGCAGCCTGTGGACTTAGTGGCTTGATGGGCTTGAGCGAGGCAGTGATTTCCTCTAATGGTGTGTGGGACTCTTTGTCGCTCGACACTGCGGGTGTGCCGACAACGCTGTCCATGCCAAACTGATATTCCAAAATAAGTTTTGCGTGAAAGGAACTATCAGCATAGACCATCGTCTGCATTGATTGCCCCTTTACACGGATGGTTGCTAGGTACTTGTTCATACAGTTATTTATATGAACGAGCCTACAGGCTACTTCAAAAAGCCGGCACGTAATGCGCCACTTGTTGCCTCAATTTGGGTGTCAAGTTCGCCTTGCTCTACAGCCAATTTCAGCGACTCCAGTGCTGTCATTAATTCCTCGCTGTTGGCAACCTCAATGGCGTTCTTGCTGCCCTTGGCGTCAAAGGTGATCTTCTTGCTGCCGTACTTGCAAACCAAATTGATCTTGCCGTTCTCGCTGACGTGCCACCACTCGCGTACACGCTTGACGACTTCAACCGTGCTGCGCTCGCCTGTTACCTTGTTAAGCACCGTACGCAAGCGGGTGGGTGCGAAAGTGCGTCCTTCCTTTTGGGCTTGGGCTAGTTGGATTTGTTCATAAATTTTGTTGCTCAATTTCGTCCTGCGCTGCACCACAGGCGTCAAGCCCTGCTTTTTCTTGCTGGTTACAAGTTTGAAATTTGAAAGAATGCTCATTTGAGTCGTCCTATAAAGTTGAAGAGAACTTAACTTTATTTTCAGATCGGCTGATTGGACAACCGATATCGCATTGCTTCATCAGAACCATTTGATTCCGTACAGGAAACTCAAGAACTAGTAGGGTTTTCTTTGGTTTCGATAAATAAAAAGACAGGCAAATCGACACACGGTATTTGCTCTGCCATTGTTTACTACTGAAAAAAGATGAGTAGCGTCCTCAAGTTGACAGACGCCCTAAAACTGGACAACGGTGTCGCAGGGATGGAAATGCTGAGCAGTAGCAGCGACTTGTTGTCACTACCCGCGAAGGATGCTGTCGGATGTTGCTAGCCGATTGACACAAGAAATTTTCATCAAGCACAAAGATGGAGGGTCATAGACCTTCAGCATCACGAGCAAGCCCTGCTTACACGGCAACTTGCAAACCCTGCGATGGTAGGCACTTGTGCTGTCGCAGACGCTGCGTTTCTAAGCAGCACGTAAAAGGAGATAGCGAAACCGCCCTTACCAGCAATGGTTGTGCTGAAGTGCTGTGGTAACGAACTCGCCAAAAGAGTCCCAATCTACACCGAGCCCTGTGTTGGCTCAGTGTGGATTGAATCTACCAAAAGTATCTCAACTGCAATCCTTAAATTAAGGTTTTTCGATCTATTGAACTGCATAGGCGTTGACTGATGCTGTTAAAGAAGAAGAAAGTTGCTATGAGCGTAAGCGACATAGCAAGCGAACGCAAG
>CAMDHS010000006.1 GCA_945898115.1 Comamonas sp. lk | reverse complement strand
GAAGAGTTGTTGCTCGCGCCCGATATTTTGCAAAAAACCCGCATCCTGCGCCAGTTTTTGTACAACATGGACGAAATTGAGGCCATGGAAATGGTGCTCAAACAAATGCGCGCCACCAAAACCAATAGCGAGTTTTTTGACCTGATGCGTCGCGGCGGCTAAGCGCCTGCGGCTGGTTTATACTCTAGGGCTTTACGCGATAAGTACACCGGGTTTTGGATTGGGCAATGGTTTGCCCGAGGGCCTGATGCGGCTGCCGCAACTGATGGATAAAAATATGAAAGCTGGAATTCACCCCAACTACCGCGACGTTTGCTTCATGGACCTGTCAAACAACTTCAAGTTTGTTACCCGTTCGTGCGCTAACACCAAGGAAATGATCAAGATGGAAGACGGCCGCGAATTGCCGCTGTACAAGCTTGACACTTCCAGCGAATCGCACCCTTTCTACACCGGCACCCAAAAGTCGGTGGACAACATGGGCGGACGCGTGGAAAAATTCCGCAACCGTTTCGGCAAGACCAGCCTCACCGCCGCCAAGTGAGATCACACCGGGCTCGCGTCCGGTTGATTCCCCAAAAAAGCAGCCCGGTTTTCCTGGCTGCTTTTTTTATTGAGGCCTTCAAGTAGTGCAAATCACCACCCCCGCCGTTGTAACCCAGGCCGCTGTCAAACGCTTGCCACGCGCGGCGCTGCTTGGCCTGTGCGTCGTCTATGTGCTGGCCGGCTTTGTCGGGCGCGGCGGCTGGAAGAGCGCCGATATGGCTGCGTTGGGCTTTATGGCGGAGCTGGCTGCGGGCCGCTCGAATTGGTGGCACCCCACGCTGCTGGGTATTGCCTCTGAATACGACGCGCTGCTGCCCTACTGGCTGGGCGCCTGGATGCTCCAGCTCGCACCCAACGCCGACGTGGCGCTGTGGCTGATCCGCATACCGTTTGCTCTGCTGCTGGCGCTGGCCATGGCGGCAACCTGGTACGGCACCTACTATTTGGCCAAAAGCCCGCAGGCCCAACCCGTGGCCTTTGCCTTTGGCGGCCAGGCCCAGCCCAACGACTATGCGCGCACCGTGGCAGATGGCGCCTTGCTGGCCTTTGTCGCCTGTTTGGGACTGGCGCAGCTCGGCCACGAAACCACGCCCGCGCTGGCCCAACTCGGCTTTATGGGCTTGTATTTTTATGGTGTGAGCGCCCTGCCCCACCACCCGCGCCTGGCTGGACTAGCATCCGTACTGGGCCTGGCGGGTTTGACGCTCAGTGGAGCACCCATGCTGGCGTTTTTCTTTGGACTGGGCTGCGCCGTGGTGACAGCCCTGGGTGGTAGTGCCAAGCGCAACGCTGCCGCGGTGTTGCGAGACCGCCGCAACGGCCTGACGCTCTTGCTGGCCTGCCTGTACAGCGTAGCACTGGCCACCGTGCTAGGGCTTTGGCAATGGAAAATCATTTCGCCGCAGGCGCTATGGATTGACTGGAATGGCTACGCGCAATTGCTGGTGTGGTTTACCTGGCCAGCCTGGCCGCTGGCAGGCTGGGCGCTGGTGCAATGGCGCAAACACATCGGTAGCCGCCATATTGCGCTGCCACTCTGGCTGCTGTGCGTAACCCTGCTCGCCACGCTGTTTACCGGGTCGTCGGACCGCACCTTGCTGCTGGCGCTGCCGGCCATTGCCAGCCTTGCGGCGTTTGCACTGCCCACACTGCAGCGGCAAATGGCCTCGCTGGTGGATTGGTTTACCTTGCTTTTTTTCTCGGGCTGCGGATTCACCATCTGGGTGGTGTGGCTGGCCATGCAAACCGGCTTTCCAAGCCAACCAGCAGCCAACGTGGCGCGGCTGGCGCCTGGCTTTACACCAGAGTTTTCAGGGCTAGCGCTGGCGCTGGCGCTGGCGGCCACAGGTTTTTGGGTGGCACTGGTGCGTTGGCGCACCAGCCGACAGCGCGCGGCGCTCTGGAAAAGCCTGGCCATGCCCGCAGGTGGCGCGGTCTGGTGCTGGCTGCTGCTGATGACGCTGTGGCTGCCTTTGCTGGACTACACACAGGGTTACAACAGCTTTGTGCGCGGCATCAACGCGCACATTGACAAGCCCGGCTGCGTCGAAGTCCAAGGCCTGGGCACCAGCCAGATTGCGGCCTTGCAGTGGTATGGGCAGCTGAGCCTGGTGGGAGGTGGCTCGCTGGTGCGCTGCACCTGGCTTCTGGTGGCCCCTACCACCAGCGGCGAAGTGCCGCCTACCGTAGACAGCACGGTGTGGAATGCCAAAACCCTGGCCCGACACCCCGCCGAAGCGGGCGATGCCGTCTGGCTTATGCAGCGGCGATAGCGGGCGAAATAGCGGGGACGGGGGCGGGGGCCGGCACGCTGATCGGCTCTGTGGGCTGCCGAACCCTGGAAGCAGGAAAGCGCACAGTAAACGTGGCGCCCTGCCCCGGTGTACTGGCAATCGACAACTCGGCACCATGGCGCTGCGACACGTGTTTGACAATCGCCAGCCCTAAGCCAGTGCCACCCGTTTCGCGCGAGCGGCTGCGGTCTACCCGGTAAAAGCGCTCCGTCAGGCGGGGAATGTGTTCGGCAGCAATGCCCACGCCTTCGTCGCGCACCGAAAATACAGCGCCACCGTCGGCTTGCGCTTGCCAGCGCACATAGATGTTTTTGCCCTCGGGCGTGTAGCGCACGGCGTTGCCAATAAGGTTGAGCATGGCGCTGTGCAATTCAGTGACGGAGCCGGCAACGGTGATGCCGGGGGCGATCTCAAAATGCAGGCGCTGAGGCTGACCCCAGAGCACACGCGAGAGCTCGTTCACCTCCTGGCGGCATTGCTCAAAAATCGCTGCCATGGGCACCCACTCCTGCGCTGAGGGCAGCGGGCTACCCTCCAGGCGCGACAAGGTGAGCAAATCGCTCACCAAAGACTGCATGCGTTCGGCCTGTTGCGCCATCAAATCAAGGTAGCGCACGCGTTCTTGTTCGGTCAGACTCAGGCTTTGCAGTGTTTCCACGAAACCGGACAGCACCGTCAATGGCGTGCGAATTTCATGCGAAACATTGGCCACAAAGTCGCGGCGCATGGCCTCTGCCTGCTCAACGGCGGTGACATCACGCGAAAGCAGCAAAGTTCGCCCGTCGCCATAGGGGTGCATGTGCACCGACAAACGTACCGGCTTGGTGGTGGTGCTGGCACGCCCGGGCATGAGCACGTCGCTCTGAAAATCACCGGTGGCCAGATAGGCTGCAAAACCGGGGTCGCGCACCAAGTTGCCAAAATGCTGGAACAGGTCGCGCGTACCTTCCAGGCCGAAATGCGACTGCGCGGACAGGTTGAACCATTCGATGCGCAAATCGCCATCCAATAAAACCACGCCGTTGGGCGAGGCCTGCATGGCTGCTAAAAAGTCTTGAAACCTCCCATCGCGCTGCTGCACTGCCCGCTCGCGCGAACGCGCCAGGCGTCGTACGCCATCGGAGATTTCACCCCAGAGACCAGAACCTACTTGGGTTTGGAGCGTGTCACCGCTGCTAAGCCAACGCAAGACCCGCATGCCCCGCGCCACGTCGAGCACCAGCCAAAAGTAACTCGACACTAGCGCGCATAGCAGCATGGGTGCGAGCGTCGGGATGGACGGGGGCATAAAGCTACGGCCAAACCACCAGCCAAAGACTGCCCCCGCCGCCTGAAAAAGGACAAACGACAGCAGCCGCCCCAGCATGCGTGAAATCAAAACCTATCCCACAATTTCTCTTGCCGGCAGGGTAACCGGCACCACGGGCTTGGCCGTCAGGCGGTAACCCGCACCACGCACGGTTTCCACCATGGGCCCAGCCGCTCCCAAGGCCTCACGCAGACGCTTGACGTGAACATCCACGGTGCGTTCTTCAATGTACACGTGGTCGCCCCAGACTTTGTCGAGCAGTTGTCCCCGGCTGTGCACCCGCTCGGCATGGCCCATCAGGTAATGCAGCAGCTTGAATTCAGTGGGACCTAGTTTGAGCGCCTGGTCGGCAAAGAACACCCTGTGGGTAGCCGAATCCAGGCTCAGACCGGCGATCACGATGGCTTCGCCACTTTGCTCTGGGCTATGGCGTCGCAGCACAGCGCGCACGCGCGCAAGCAGTTCTTTGGTGGAGAAGGGTTTGGCAATGTAGTCGTCTGCGCCGGCGTCAAGCCCTGCCACGCGGTCGGCTTCGTCACCACGGGCAGTCAGCATGATCAGCGGTATGGCCTTGGTCCGTTCGTTGGCACGCCAACGTTTGGCCAGAGAGAGGCCACTTTCGCCGGGCAGCATCCAGTCCAGCAGAATCAGGTCGGGCAAGGCGGCGTCAATTTCGCGCTGGGCGCTGACGCTGTCCATGGCCCACGTCGGTCGAAACCCGTTGTGGCGCAGGTTGACCGCAATCAACTCGGCGATGGCGGGTTCGTCTTCCACCACCAGCACGGCGGGCATGGTTCTCATTTGATGACGGACTCAATCCGGTCAATGGAAGTGTGGCGCACATCTTCACCCTTGACCACGTAAATAATGAACTCGGCGATATTTTTGGCGTGGTCGCCAATGCGCTCTATGGCCTTGGCCAAAAACAGCAAATCGAGGCTAGGGGAAATGGTGCGCGGGTCTTCCATCATGTAAGTGATGAGCTTGCGAACAAAGCCGTCAAACTCTTTGTCAATCAGGTCGTCTTCTTTCAAGATGCTCAGGGCTGCGTTCACGTCCAGACGGGCAAAGGCGTCGAGCGCCTTGTTCAGCAGGCCAGAGGCCAAATCAGCGGCATAACGCAGTTCGAGCGATGGCAAAGAGCGCGGGGCACCGCTTTCGATGATAGAAATCACCATGCGCGCGATTTTTTCGGCTTCGTCGCCCACGCGCTCCAAGTTTGCGGTGGTCTTGGAGATGGCGATCAGCAAGCGCAAATCACGCGCGGTGGGTTGGCGTCGGGCGATGATGGACGACAAGTCGCGGTCGATTTCGATTTCCATGGCGTTCACGCGTGACTCATTGGCAGTGACATCGTGGGCGGCTTTCAGGCTGAAATGGTGGAGCGCGTAGATGGCCTGCCGAATCTGAGACTCGACCAAGCCGCCAAGTTCCATAACCTGGGACGACACCGAGGTCAACTCACTGTCGAATTGGGTAGAAAGATGTTTATCGGGCATGGCGAACTCCTGAAGATTGGGCGAAGCGGGACGATCAAAAAGCGAGCGATAGGTGCAGAAACCGAGGTTTAGCCAAAGCGACCAGTAATGTAGTCTTCGGTTTCTTTGCGTGTAGGCTTGAAAAACATTTGTTCGGTGGCACCGAATTCGATCAAGTCACCCAGGTACATATAAGCAGTGTAGTCACTGCAACGCGCGGCTTGCTGCATATTGTGGGTAACGATCACCACCGTGTAGTCGGCCTTGAGCTCGACGATCAGTTCTTCGACCTTGGCCGTCGAAATCGGGTCCAGTGCCGAGCAGGGTTCGTCCAGCAGCAAAACTTCGGGCTTGATCGCAATACCGCGCGCAATACACAGGCGTTGCTGCTGGCCACCTGAGAGGCTGGAGCCGTTTTGGTTGAGTTTGTCCTTGACCTCACCCCATAGCGCCGACTTGCGCAGCGCCCATTCGACACGCTCCTCCATGTCGGTGGCGCTCAGGTTCTCGAACAGCTTGACGCCAAACGCAATGTTGTCGTAGATGGACATGGGAAATGGCGTGGGCTTTTGGAACACCATACCGACCTTGGCACGCAGCAAGGCCACGTCTTCCTTGCTAGTGAGCAGGTTTTCACCATCAAGAATGATTTGGCCTTCGGCGCGCTGCTCGGGGTAGAGCTCAAACATGCGGTTAAAGACCCGCAGGAGCGTCGATTTTCCGCAGCCCGACGGACCGATGAAGGCCGTTACCTTGCCCTCAGGAATATTGAGGTTGATGCCCTTGAGGGCGTGGAACTTGCCGTAGTAAAAGTTCAGGTCCTTGACGGCAATCTTGGTGTTAACCGGGCCGGTATCAGTTTTGAGCATGGGAGTACTTGGTGGAGTGATAGGGGGGGGTGTTGAACCGGCTTTAGGCTTTGCTACGGGTCAGCACACGCGCGGCGATATTGAGGACCAGAACCGCCAGGGTGATCAAAAACACACCCGCCCAGGCGAGTTTTTGCCAGTTTTCGTAGGGGCTCATGGCAAATTTGAAAATCGTCACCGGCAGGCTCGCCATGGGTTGCCCCAGGCTCGAGGTCCAGAACTGGTTGCTCAGCGCAGTAAACAGCAGGGGCGCGGTTTCACCAGCAATGCGCGCAACAGCCAGCAAAACGCCAGTAATCACACCCGCACGTGCTGCCTTGAGCGTGATGCTGATGATGACTTTCCACTTGGGCGCGCCCAGGGCGTAGGCCGCCTCGCGCAGGCCAGCGGGCACCAGTTGCAGCATGTTTTCGGTGGTGCGGATGACCACTGGTATCACGATCAGCGCCAAGGCCATTACGCCGGCCGCGGCAGAAAAGGTCTTGAACGGACTGACTGCGATGGCGTAGACAAACAAGCCAATCACAATGGACGGAGCCGACAGCAAGATGTCGTTGACAAAACGCGTCACGTTGGCAAGCCAGCCAGCCTTGTCAAATTCGGCCAAATAAATGCCAGCCATCACTCCAATAGGCGTGCCCACCAAGGTGGCCATTCCCACCATCAGCGCCGAGCCATAGATGGCGTTGGCCAGACCACCCTCTTCGTTGGGCGGGGGTGTCATTTCCGTGAGAGTGGCAAAAGTCAGGCCACCAATCCCCAGGCGCACCGTCTCAATCAATATCCAGAACAGCCAAAACAGGCCAAAGGCCATAGCAGAAAGCGCCAGCACAGTCGCAAATTGGTTGACCCGATTGCGCTGGGCGAACTTGGCTGCGCGCGATTGCTTCATTTCCGCGGACATCATGTTTTAGCTCCTTCGCCCTTGCGCAGCTGGGACAGCAGCAGCTTAGACAGGGTCAGAATGACAAAGGTAATAAAGAACAAGACGAGGCCCAAGTACATCAAGGCAGCTTGGTGCAGGCCCTCGCCGGCCTCTGCAAACTCATTGGCCAGAGCAGAAGTAATGCTGTTTGCAGCTTGGAACAGGCTTAGGGAATCGAGTTGGTTGAAGTTGCCGATCACAAAAGTAACCGCCATGGTCTCGCCAATGGCGCGGCCCAAGCCCAGCATGATGCCGCCGATGACACCGGTTTTTGTGTACGGCAGCACCACTTTGGTCACTACCTCCCAGGTGGTGGCACCCAGCCCATAGGCTGATTCCTTGAGCAAGGGAGGCGTCACCTCAAACACGTCGCGCATCACCGCCGCAATGAAGGGGATGATCATGATGGCCAAAATAATGCCAGCCGACAAAAGACCGATACCCACGGGCGGGCCTGACACCAACGCACCCAGATACGGCACGCCGGCAAACGCGGTTTGCAAAGGCGTTTGCACGTACTGGGCCAGTACGGGACCAAACACCAGCAAACCCCACCTGCCATAAACGATAGACGGCACAGCTGCAAGCAGTTCAATGGCTGTACCCAAGGGACGTTTGAGCCACGCGGGCGACAGCTCGGTCAAAAACAGTGCAATCCCGAAGCTCACTGGCACCGCGATCACCAATGCAATCAACGAGGTCGCCAGGGTGCCATAAATCATGACAAAGCCACCAAACTCTTCTTGCACCGGATCCCAGACCGTGCTGGTCAAGAAAGAAAATCCGTACTTCTCAATGGCTGGCCAGGCATTGATGGTCAATGAGGTCAGGATCGCGATCAATAAACCGAGCGTCAAAAACGCACAGCTTTTGGCAACCCAACCGAAAATCTGATCTACCACAGGTCCACTGCGGGCACGTTTACTGGAGGGTGCTGAGTTCATGGAGGCTCTTGGTTGCTTGCGCAGACCCCGGCTATCACGCAATATGCGGATAGCCAGGTGCCGCAGCAAAAGGACAATTACTTAAAGGAAACTGCTTTGCCAGCCGGATCCTTGATTTCACCCCAAGATTTTTGGATGGTGGCAATCACGTCTGCGGGCATGGGTACATAGTCGAGATCAGAAGCGGCTTTGCCGCCGTTGGCAAAAGCCCAATTGAAAAACTTCAATACTTCCGTTGCATTGGCGGGCTTGTCCTGCTTGGCATGCATAAGAATGAATGTCGCCGTTGAAATCGGCCATGTGTTTTTACCGGGCTGGTCTGTAATCAGTTGGTAAAAGGATTTGTTCCAATCTGCGCCAGCGGCTGCAGCTTTGAAAGCTTCGTCATCTGGAGCCACGTACACGCCGTCACGGTTTTTCAACAAGGTGTAGGTCATCTTGTTTTGTTTCACATACGAGTATTCCACGTAGCCAATCGAGTTGGGCAGGCGGTTCACGAAAGCAGATACGCCTTCATTGCCCTTGCCGCCAGCGCCCACAGGCCAGTTCACTGCAGTGCCTTCACCCACTTTTGCCTTCCACTCGGGGTGGACGCGGCTGAGGTAGTTGGTTAAATTGAAGGTGGTGCCAGATCCGTCAGCGCGGCGAACCGGTGCAATGGCGGCGTCTGGCAAGGCCAGACCTGGGTTGAGGGCTTTGAGCGCCGGATCATTCCAACGGGTGATCTTGCCCAGAAAGATATCACCAAGGGTCTGTCCGTCAAGCTTCATTTGTCCGGGAGCGATGCCCTTGACGTTGATCACTGGCACGGTTCCACCAATCACGGCGGGAAACTGAACTTGGCCTTTGGACTTGAGAACTTCGTCCGTTAGGGGCATGTCGGAAGCACCGAAATCGACGGTTTTGGAGTCAATCTGCTTTATTCCACCACCCGAACCGATGGACTGGTAGTTGACCTTGATGCCGGTGGCCTTGTTGTAGTCAGACGCCCATTTGGAATAGATGGGTGCCGGAAAGCTGGCGCCAGCACCGGTAATTTCTTGCGCCTGCACCGCGCCAAACGACACAACCGAAGCTACAGCGGCCACCAGGACCGGGTAATGGACTGCAAATTTCATAGAAAACCTTTGTGGGTGGGTTGAGGGAACCCTTGCACTGTAAGAATTATTTATGACAAAAGTGTGACGCGAGTAGTCCGTATTTGCAGCGCCGAGGCAAGACCAAAAACCGCTGATCTTTCGATAAATTGTCATATTTTTGTCATTTTATGGTCTTATCGTTGGCTTCTTTCTAACCGGAGACTTTGACCATGCTGACTTCCAAATCCTTTGCCCTGGCGCGCCGCGCCGCCCTGTGCGCTGCGCTGACCGTACTGGTTTCTGCCTGTGCTGCTCCCCAAAAGCCTATGAACGTAGCCGATACGATCGCCAAAACACCGTCCCTTAGCACGCTCAACGGGCTGATCACTGCCGCGGGCCTAACCGCTGATTTGCAGTCTGCGGGACCATTTACCGTGTTCGCACCCAACAACGAGGCCTTAAAAGCGGTGAAGCCCGCCACCATGGAGGACCTGGCCAAGAACCCCGCCAAACTCAAGAACTTGCTGACTTACCACGTCGTGCCATCGCTCGCCTTGTCCAAAGACGTGAAGAACGGCAACGTTAAGGCACTCAACGGTGATTCTTTGGCGCTGTCCAAAGCCGGCGACTTTGTAATCGTGGAAAACGCTGCCGTGGTACAGGCCGACCTGCTCGCGACCAACGGCGTGATCCACATCGTTGACGCAGTAATGACGCCACCGGCCAAGAAGTAAGCACTCCAGGCCTGAACCGTACTGGAGCGCAACGAGCCGCCCCGTTCGGCCTAGAAGCCCCACCTAGCCCAGCTTAGGCTGGGCTTTTTGTTGTGCTGCAGCAATCACGCGCGGCAGCGCAGGCTTGGTGCTATCCTTCGCGCGCCAAATTGTATAAACCGTTTCCCCCAATGACATCTGAAAACCGCCTTGCCGCCATCGACCTCGGGTCCAACAGCTTTCGCCTTGAAATTGGCGTGCTCGACCATGGCGAATTCCAGCGCACCGAATACATCAAGGAAACCGTACGCCAGGGCGCCGGACTGGACGCCGACCGTAATCTGACCGCTGCCGCCATGCAAAATGGCTGGGACTGTTTGGCACGCTTTGGCGAGCGTCTGGCGGGCTTTGCGCCCGAGCAGGTGCGCGCAGTGGCAACCCAAACACTGCGCGAAGCACGCAACCGCGACGCCTTTCTGGCGCGGGGTAACGCGGTGCTGGGTTTTCCGATTGACGTGATCTCGGGGCGTGAAGAGGCCCGGCTGATTTACCAGGGTGTGGCGCACACGCTGACGCCAACGGACGAGCGCCGCATGGTGATCGACATCGGCGGGCGCTCTACTGAGATTATTCTTGGCCAAGGCTTCAAGCCTCGGGTGATGGAGTCGTTTCGAGTGGGAAGCATCGCCTGGTCAACCCGCTACTTTGCCGATGGACAGTTCACCAGGCGTGCCTTTGAGATCGCAGAAATTGCAGCCAAGGCGGTGCTCGACGAAGCGCTGGACGCCTACCACCCCAGCCACTGGGACATTGCTTACGGCTCTGCTGGCACCGTGGGGGCGATCAGCGACGTGCTGGCTGCGGCGGGCTGGCCCCAAGGCACCATTACACAAGAAAACTTGGACTGGCTGCTGGAAAAACTAGTTAACGCCCAAAGCGCAGACCGGGTCAAACTGCCAGGCATGCGGGAAGACCGCAAGGCGGTGATTGGCGGTGGTTTGAGCATCACACGGGCGCTTTTTAGCCTGCTGAGCATTGAGGCGCTGCACCCTACAGATGGCGGTTTGCGCCACGGTTTGCTGTGCGAATTGCGCGGCAACACCGATAGCACGAGCGACTTGCGGCTGAAGACGGTGCTGCGGCTTGCCACCAAATTTGGCGTGGACCGCACCCATGGCGCACGGGTGGGTCAGGTGGCAACTTCGCTGTTCGGGCAACTGGCCAGTGCCCAAAAAACCCTGCCGGAGTCTGAATCCGCACGCAGCAACCGCAAGATCAAATGGGCCGCAGAGTTGCACGAGATTGGCAGCCACATCTCGCACAGCGACTACCACAAGCACGGCGCCTACATTTTGGACAACGCCGACGCCATGGGCTTTTCGCTACCCGAGCTGCACCGCCTGAGCCTGCTGGTGCTGGGCCACCGGGGCAAATTGCGCAAGCTTGAAGCGGAGCTGTCTGACGACGATTTGCGCGCCCAATTGCTGGCGCTGCGACTGGCTGTCATCTTGTGCCACGCGCGGCGCGACCCAGATTTGTCTGGCCTTGCCTTGGTGGCCTTGCCCGGGGGAAAGCTGCAACTGCAATGCGCGGCGCTCTGGGCGCAGGAGTTTCCGCAGTCTGCTTATCTCTTGCGCGAAGAAGCGCTGGCCTGGCAAAAAACGCCCTGGCCACTGGACTTCATCGAGAGCTAAAGCACGGCCGGAATCGGCATAAAACGTTCCGATTTGCACAATTGAGCATCCGGCAACGCTGGTCGAAAAACGTTTGTTTGCAGAATACGAAAAACGATATAAACTGTATGTACCGTTTTTTAACCGCGAATAAAAGGACAAAGTAGCATGACCAAAGCCGCAAACACTTCCGCTCAAGCAGCGTCCACCGCCAAAGTGGCGCCCGCAAAAGCTCCGGCGCCCGCCTCCGCAGCGAAAAAGCGCGTAAGCGCCACAAGCGCCACGCCAGCGCGCCAACCCGCAGCCAAGCGACCAGTAGCGGCCAAAAAAGCAGCACCTGCACGCACCGCGGCAGCAAAAACCATCGCCAAGCCCCAAGCTGCCGCACCCGCTGCTGCCAGCGCAAAACCTGCTGCCGCACCGACCGTTGCAGCAACGGTAGCCGATAGCAAACCCGCCAAGGACAAAAAGCCAAAAATGGTGCGCGACAGTGTCACCATCCCCAAAGCCGAATACATAGTGCTCGAGGCCATGAAACAACGCGCCGCGCAACTCAAGGTAACGGTGAAGAAAACGGAGCTGATCCGTGCTGGCATGAAACACCTCGCCACCCTGCCCGACGCTGTTTTCCTGGCTGCCATTGCCGCTGTGCCAAGCCTAAAAACCGGGCGCCCCAGCAAAGCCTAGCTGTTCAAAGACTAGTCTTTCAAGGCCCGATCGCCACAGATTTGGCCTCTCTAGACCAGGTCAGGCGAGAGTACCGCCACTACCGAAACCTCGGTAGCAGCATCGCGTTCGCGCAGGCGCAGCCACCACAGGCCGCCCTTTTTGATGCTGCAGTCAAGCCCCTCCATTCCCAGCAAGCGCGAAACCGTCTGGCCCAGCGTGGGCTGGTGGCCCACCACCAGCACGCAGCCGCTAGCGGTAGGCCAGTGCACCAGCGCCAGCAAGTCGTCCACACCCGCCAAGGGTGCCAGAGCGGCGTGGGTTTTGTATTTGCGGTCCAGCGCCTTGGCCGTCTGGTCGGCCCGCACGGCCGGACTTACCAATACCTTGGTGCTGGCCGGTAACTGACGATCCAGCCAAGCGCCCATGCGCTGTGCCTGTTTTTCGCCTCGGGGCGTCAGGGTGCGCAGCATATCGTCGCCCACGAGTTCGAGGTCAATTGCTTCGGCGTGGCGCCACAAAACCAAGTCCATGCTTCTATCCTTTGGCTTTTGCGCCGTGCTCGGTGCCGTAGCGCGCCATCAGTGCGGTCTGCGCCCCATGTCCCACCGATGCGCCATTTGACACCGCGTGGTAACTGCCATCCGGCGCCATGTCCCAGGCGTCCACGCCATCGTGCAAATAGGCCAGCAGGCATTCGTCCACCAGGCGTTGGCGCTGCGCGGGGTCGGTCACTGGCCAGGCCAACTCCACACGCCGCACCATATTGCGGTTCATCCAATCGGCGCTGGACAAGTACAGCGCATCCACCGCCCCCTGGCAAAAGTAAAAAACGCGGGAATGCTCCAAAAAGCGCCCAATCACCGAACGCACCCGGATGTTGTCGCTCAGGCCCGGCACGCGCGCGGGCAACATGCAGGCGCCACGGATCAGCAGGTCAATCTCCACGCCCTGCTGACCGGCCGCTAGCAAAGCATCAATCAGTTCCACATCGGTGAGCGCATTCATTTTCAGTACGATGCGCGTGGACTGGCCTCTGGCAGCGGCTTGGCCCAGCAGGTGGATCTTGCGCAATAGGTTCTTGTGCAGGTTAAACGGTGCGATCCACATTTTTTGCAGGCGCGGCAAGCGGCTTTGACTGGCCAGGTGCACAAACACGTTTTCCATGTCTAGCGTGAGCGCGGCGTCGGCGGTGATATGGCTGATGTCGGTATACAGGCGCGCGGTGCGAGCGTTGTAGTTGCCGGTGGACAGGTGGCCGTAACGCTTGAGCCTGTTGCCCTCACGCCGGGTAACGAGCAGCATCTTGGCGTGGGTTTTGAGACCGACCACCCCATAGACCACTTGCGCGCCTATGGACTCCAGCATCTCGGCCCAGTTGATATTGGCCTCTTCGTCAAAGCGGGCCTTGAGCTCTACCACCACCGTCACCTCTTTGCCCTTGCGCACTGCTTCGCGCAGCAAGTCCATCATGACCGAGTCGGTGCCGGCCCGGTAAATCGTCTGCTTGATGGCAAGCACGTCGGGGTCGTTGACGGCGGCCCGCAAAAAAGCCAGCACGCCGTCAAAACTCTCAAAAGGCTGATGAAAAACGATATCGCCTTGTTTGAGCTGGCTAAAGGTGTTGGCAGCCAAGTCCATTTGCTGTGGAAAGCAGGCCTTATAAGGCGCAAAGCACAAGTCCGGGCGGTCAAGCAGGTCAATCATCTGCGTCAGGCGCACCAGATTAACCGGGCCTGACACCCGGTACAAAGACATGGCGGGCAAATCAAACTGCTTGAGCAAAAAGTGCGAAAGATGCTCAGAGCAACCCGAAGACACCTCAAGCCGCACCGCCTCGCCGTAGTGGCGGTGCACCAGGCCCTGGCGCAGCGCAGTGCGCAGGTTTTGCACGTCTTCTTCGTCCACCGACAGGTCAGAGTGGCGCGTAACCCGAAACTGCGAAAACTGCTCTACCGTGCGGCCCAGAAAAAGTTCATCCAGATGCGCACGGATCACGCTGGTCAAGGCCACAAACACCGCCTTGCCACCGGCGACCTTGTCGGGCAGGCGAATGATGCGCGGAAGCACGCGCGGCACCTTGACGATGGCGATTTCATTGCTGCGGCCAAAAGCGTCATGCCCGCCCAAGCGCACAATAAAGTTCAGCGCCTTGTTGGCCACCTGCGGAAACGGGTGTGCCGGGTCCAGCCCCACCGGTATCAACAGCGGGCGCACCTCGCGCATGAAATACTGTTTGACCCACTGGCGTTGCGCCGCAGTGCGCTCGCCGTGCGAGACGATCCTCACGCCCTTTTGCTCCAGCGCCGGCAAGAGCGACTCGTTGTACAGGGCGTACTGGCGCTGCACAAGATGGTGCAAGGCCACCGACAGGCGCTCGAAGGATTCGACCGTGTAGGTGCCGTCCCGGTCGTCAGCACGCTGCGCTGTGAGGTGGGGCTCGGCCCGTACTTCAAAAAACTCGTCTAGGTTGGAGGACACAATGCATAAATAGCGCAAGCGCTCCAACACCGGCACATCGGGGCGCGCCGCCCAGCTAAAGACCCGCTCGTTAAACGCCACCAGACTGTGGTCGCGGTCCAGCAGATGGCCGCGCCCGGCGTCGTGAAAGGCTTTGGACGTTGCCCAATAAGACGACGCATCAGAAGAAACATGAACCGTCATGAAAACCACTTTCGAACCATGTTGTAAACCGCTGACTTTACGCTGGCACGCTCGGTCAATATCACCAAGAGATCAAACACCCTTGGAATAAAAGCCGATATATTTGCAAATGTCCAGGCGTCCGGTGAGAGCGCCTGGGCAAGAGACATTAAGCCCCCAGAAAATGTTTGCGGTAGCGCGACGGCATGTCTGCCAAGCGCATCATCATGGGCAGGTCTGCGGAATTGAAATCTGGATCCCAGGCCGGTGCACCCAGCACTTTGGCGCCTAGGCGCAAATAGCCCTTGATCAAAGCCGGTGGCTCGACCGCCAGGTTCAGGTTCAGACGCTCAAGCGGCAGCGGCAAGCGTGGCCGCACCTGGTGCTCAATCGGGGCCAGATGCGTGGCCTGCACCTGGTGCCAAATACTGGCTGCAGCATCACCGCAAACCATGCCTTGGTGCAGCATGGGAATGCTGGCGCAACCGATCATGGTGTCGAGCTGGTTGCGCGCCATGAACTCGGCCAGGGCGCTCCACAAGGCCAGTATCACGCCGCCATGGCGGTGGTCCGGGTGCACGCAGCTGCGGCCGAGTTCGACCATGCGTTCACGCAGGCCGCGCAGCCGGGTCAGGTCAAACTCGGTGTCGCTGTAGGTGCTGCCCACGCGCTTGGCCTGCACCGGCGTGAGCACGCGGTAAGTGCCAATGACCTGTGCGGTGGCGCTGTCGCGCACCAGCAGGTGTTCACAGTAATTGTCAAACAGATCGATGTCGTGGCCGGGGAGTGGCGACTTTAAACGCGCACCCATTTCTCCGGCGAACACCTCGTAGCGCAAGCGCTGGGCGGCGCGCACCTCGTCTTGGTGGCGTGCCCAGGAGACGGCAATACCGCCAGGCGCAGGCCGTGCGGTCTGGCCAGCAGCGCTTGCGACCGTGATCGGCATGTGCGACGCGATCCGCTCTTGGACGACTCCCAAGCTGCGCGACTGGCCCGAAAATTCCATACATCACTCCATCCATGCAGCGGCGCTGCGATAGCAGGTAAGTGTGCAAATACGAGGTGACAAATAAATGTCTAAATTATGAAAATTTCTTGACAAAACAAATAAAAATCCGCAGATTGCATCGCGGTACAGGCGTCTGCGCTGACTATCATTGCTCCCGGCACAGACCGCAATTGCATGCTGGTGCGCGGCGCACCGACCCGACCTTCATCCGTATGACATTGACCATCCCCACAACGCAGGCCGGTATGTTTGCCGTAGCACTGGCGGCCCCGGAACGCCAAGCCCTAGAAGTGCTTCGGACGAATGCCAGGCAAACACCGCCTTCAGACTGCGTCGCCCTGCGTTGTGGCACGCAATCGCTCGGGCAGCTATTCCCCGACCACGCCCAGGCACTTGCGTCGGTGTTACCCCACTGCGAGTTCCAAGAGGACGCGCTGCTTTGGAACGCCTCCCACATTAGCCCCACACGCCGCAGCGCCCAGATGCAAACTGCGCTGCTGCAGCTGCGCGACCAGGGCTATGTCAAAGGCTGGCGTGATGAAGCCTTTTGCTTTTGGCCAGGGGACGATGCCAATCCAGATTCCCAGCAACAAGCCTTCTTGCAAATCGAGCGTGCGGGCTTTCGCTTTTTGGGAATGATGAGCCACGCGGTGCACATCAACGGCTTCACGCCCGATGCGCGCATGTGGTGCGGCCAACGCAGCGCGAGCAAAGCCACCGACCCCGGGATGTGGGACAACGTCACGGCCGGGGGCTTGGCTGCAGGCGAGACCTTGGTCAGTTGCGCTCGGCGCGAACTGTGGGAGGAAGCGGGTTACCGCTTGCAGGCGCCAGAACAACTCGTGCCAGCCGGCCGGGTGCGCATCTCGCGCGCCACCCCCACCGGCTGGCACGACGAAATGCTGCATGTTTTTAGCCTGTCATTGCCCGCCGAATTTGCGCCCTGCAACCAAGACGGTGAAGTACAGTCCTTTGCCTGCTTATCGGCGGCGCAAGTGATGGCGCAGATCGCGGCAGGGCAATTTACCGCGGACGCGGCCTTGGCGATTGCACAAGGCATTCTTCCAACAGTTACTTCATGAACGCATCCAAACCAACTCCCCCCAACGACACCTATGGCGCCGACCAGCACGGATTAATCTGCGGCTTTGTGTTCGGGCCCGATGGCATTGGGCGCAGCCTGGGCGGCGAACAGGCTTTGCATTGGCTGGCGCAGCCTGCGCAGCACAGCGGTTTTGTGTGGCTGCATTTCAACCTGGCCCATGTCAATGCTGAGAAGTGGCTGCGCCAGCACCTGGCCTTGTCCGACGTTTTTTATGAAACGCTGCGCGAAGCCTCGCGCTCCACCCGGGTGGAACTCGACGACGGCACCCTGGTGGCGGTGGTCAACGATGTGCATTACGATTTCTCCTTCGAGCCCTCCGATATTTCCACGCTGTGGTTGTCGGTGAGCGAAAAGCTGATCGTCACCGCACGCATGCAGCCCCTGCGTTCGGTGGACCGCTTGCGCGACGCTGTGCGCCGGGGCGCGCCCATTGCCTCATCCGTTGCGCTGCTGGTGCACCTGATGCACGACCAGGGCGACGTGCTGGCCAATATCGTGCGTGAAATCACCACCCGCATAGACACCATCGAAGACAAGCTCTTGGCCGGGCGGCTGGAAACCAAGCGCGCCGACCTGGGCGTCTCGCGCCGCCTGTTGGTGCGGCTGCAACGCCTGCTCGCGCCCGAGCCGGCCGCCCTGTTTCGCCTTTTAAAGAAGCCCCCACCTTGGATCAGCGAGGCGGACATTGAAGACCTGCACCAATCGTCCGAAGAGTTCAATGTGGCGCTCAGCGACATGGCCGCCTTGCAAGAGCGCATCAAGCTTCTGCAAGAAGAGATTGCCGGGCGCGTGGCCGAGGCCAATAACCGCAGCCTGTTTGTGCTGACCGTGGTTACCGTGATGGCGCTACCCATCAACATCATTGCCGGCCTATTCGGCATGAACGTGGGCGGTATCCCGCTGGCCGATCACCCGGCAGGCTTTTGGATTGTGGTGGCGGTGATCGTCAGCTTTACTGGCGTGGCGGCATGGATCGTGTTCAGAAACAAAGGCGACTAAGCGCGCAAAATAAAAAAAACCGCTGGCACCCGTTGGGGCCAGCGGCTTTTTCATGCCCAAGCACTTAAGGCTGGCGCACGATCATCGGGTGAATGGTAAAGACGTTGGCCGACGCCACATCCACCGTCACGCGCACCCAATGCAAGCTTGGGCTGCCAAAGGTTTGCAAACGGGTGAAGTTCGTCAGCATCTTGTTGGGGTTGTGCAGCGGCTTGTCCAGCTTGAAATAGTGGGTGTCGCCATGCACAAACAAGACCTGGCCTTTGTACTGCTCGGTCTGCTCGGTCAGCTTGGTCATGAAGTTGCGGTAACCGCTGGCGCTGGCTTGGGTGCTTTCGTCAAAGTCTTCGGTTTCCGGCAAATCAAAACCCGGGTCGCCCTGCGTCACCACCACGATACCCGCGGCGTTTTGCGCCTTGGCGGCGGCAAAAGACGCCTGCATCCAAGCCACGTTGGCCGTATCACGCTCGATGTATTCCGCATTGGCCGCGTCACACTGGGCGTTGTCGCGGGCGCTCTTGTTTTTGCATTCCTTCTCAGTCATCACTACGTTGTTGTTGCTGCCGGGCTGGTTGATGCCGACAAACACCACGCCACCGTGGCTAAAGCGGCTGTTTTCCACAAATTTCTCGCCCAACTTGCCCTGTTGCTCCAGCGCCAAGGTGGTCTGGCCCAGGCTGTTGGCGCTGGGGAACATCACTTTGCGCAAGTGCGCCAAGCGCTCTAGGGTATTAAAGCCGCCGTTGTTCGTACGGTGGCAATCGGTCCACTCGTTGTCGCCTGGCACGTAGACCACAGGCTTGGCCATGCTATTGAACATCTTGAGCGCATCGGTGTAGACATCGTCGGTGCACTTGGAGCTGCCGTCCTTGATATCACCGTCGTACAGCGAAAAAGCAATGTCCGACTGGTTGATGCTTTGCAACACTGCCGGCAGCTTGGGATCGTCCCCCGCTTTTTTGTAGGGCATGTCGCCCCACAGGCCAAAACTGAAAGGCTTGGCCGTTTGCGCAGCACAGGGGCCCGCTAGCAGGGCCAAAGACACCAAAGACAAAGCGGCAATCCGAACGAACATACATAGCTCCAAAAGTAAAAAGACTGGCTCACGCTAAGCCACTGATATGACGGCGTCATGACCGCAGGACTTTAGCGCCTCAAAACGTTCCATCGCCGCAACGCCGCGAAAGCTTCACGAAAAATTCACTGAAACGTCACCAAAAAAATAAACACTTAGCGCTGTCAATTCAAACGCTTTTGTTTTATTGAATTTTGGCAATTAGTTTTAACCCTTAGAAAGTCTGACCCATGAAATTTATCGCACGCAAATCCTTGTTGGCTATCGCCGCAGGCATGACCCTGGCTTCTTCCGCATTCGCGCAAACCGCTCCTTCCGTGACCTTGTACGGTCGCATGGACTTGGCCGTTGAAAGTGCAAACGACGGCGCGTTGACAAAAACCATGTTGCAAAACTACGCTTCGCGCTTCGGCATCAAGGGCGATCGCAGCTTCAGCAAAGACCTGACCGGTATTTTCCAAGTGGAATCGGCGTTTTCTCCTGAAGATGGCAAGGCTCAAAACCAAGCCGGGAACTCCGGCTTCCTGGCAAGCCGTAACAGCTTCGTTGGTATGAAAAGCGCTTCCATGGGAACCTTCTTGGTCGGTAACCATGACACGCCTTTGAAGTCTTTGGACGGTGGCGGTTTGGCCTCCATTCTCTGGGCTGAGGGTGACGCACTGGAAGTGATCATCCATGGCAAGGGCACCCGGACTGCGAGCTCCACCTACTTTGATAACGTCCACACCCGCCAAACCAACAACTTGGTCTACATCAGCCCGAAGTTTTCCGACGTTGTCGTAAAAGCGTCTTACTCGCCTGACGAAGGCCAAACCGCCACCACCAACCAACCGCTGTACAGCGTGTCGGGCGAGTGGAACAATGGCACCTACAACTTCGGCCTGGCAGTGCAAAAGAAGGACGTGGCTGACAAGGCATTTGGCATGAGCGCTACCAAATTGACCATGGGCGCAAAGATGGGTGCCTTCACTGCCGGATTGGCATTCAGTGCTCTGGACAACAATGCACCCGTGGCCGCCAATAGCCAAAAGACCAACAATTCTCTGATCGTGTTGGGTTACACGATGGGTCAAACCGTGTTCAAGTTCAACTACGGAATGTCTAGCGAGTCCAAATCTAACTCCCAAGACGATCTGACCATGACTTCATTGGAAGCAGGTTACCTGTTGGACAAGCAAACCACTCTGTACACCAACTACTCGCAAATCATGAACAGCGCCAAAGCCAAGGGCACGTTCACTGGTGCTGACAACTTCCCCGCCACCACAGTGGCTGGCAACGACCCGACAGCCCTGTCTTTCGGCATCCGCTACAACTTCTGATAGCCGCCGGCTAGGCCGGCAAAGCACGTGGACTCTGCTGCCAGAGGCCACTGCGGTTTTTTTCATTTTTCCAAAGTTTTACGGCCACCTTCACAAGTGGCCGTTTTTTTGGCTCTGGCACACCCGAAGGCTATCCATACGACGGTTTGTAAGGGCCGTCTGAACAGCGATCAGTCCAACCACTTCTGCAAAAACTGCGCCGTCCCCGCCGCTGGGTCGAGTTGGTATTGGGCAAAGCCTAGACGTGTGTAGAGGCGCAGCGCGCCCAGATTCCCGGACAAGACCTCTAAGGTCAGCTTGCAAGCACCCCGCTCCTGTGCGATTGCGTGCACCAAGGTAAACATGCGCTCGGCCACGCGCTGTCCCCGATAGGCGGGTAGCACCACCACGTCATGCACATTGACCAGCGGCTTGCAGGCAAAGGTAGAAAAACCTTCGATGCAGTTGACCAAGCCCAACGGTATTTTTTCGTCGGCAGCTTCAAAGGCCAGTACGCTGAACGCTTGCGGGCGTACCGCCAGGCAGGCGACCAGATTTTGTTTAGCAAAGTCGCTCAGCGGCTCACCGCCACCCATCGGGTCTTGCGCATAGGCGTCCAACAACTCGACCAGCACTTGGGCGTGGCGCGGATTGGCGTAATCGGCGCGGCAGATGTGCACACCGGCACCCACCGCCGCGCTTGCTAGCGTCTCAGGTGATGCGGCACTGGATGGCGCTTGCGCGCTCATTGCAGAGTGTCCGCAATCCGCTGCGCGCAGTGCAAAGCTTGCGCGGGGTCACGCGCCTCCACCATCACGCGCACCAGGGGCTCTGTGCCGCTGGCGCGGATCAGCACCCGGCCGCTTTGCCCCAGCTCTTGTTCCACTGCCAGCGTTTGCTCCTTGAGCGCCACATTGCTCTGCCAATCGGTGCCGGGACGCAGGCGCACATTAAGCAAGGTTTGCGGGAACAGCGTGACGCCAGCCAGCAAGTCGGCCATGCTTTTGCCCGCGCGCACGCAGGCCTGCAGCACCTGCAGCGCCGAAATCAGGCCGTCGCCGGTGGTGTGTTTGTCCAGGGCAAGCAGATGGCCCGAGCCTTCGCCGCCCAAAATCCAGCCGCGCGCCTCCATGGCCTCCAGCACGTAGCGGTCTCCCACCTTGGCGCGCACCAGGTCCACGCCCCGGGCTTTAAGCGCCAGCTCAACGGCCATATTCGTCATCAAGGTGCCCACCACGCCAGGCAGCGCCTCGCCCCGGCCCAGGCGCTCGTCGGCCATCAGGTAGAGCAACTCGTCGCCGTTGTACAGGCGGCCTTGGGCGTCGACCATTTGCAGTCGGTCCGCGTCGCCATCCAGCGCCACGCCAAAGTCGGCCTTGTGCTCTTTAACAGCAGCCACCAAGGCCTCGGGGTGGGTGGCGCCCACCATGTGGTTGATGTTCAGGCCGTCAGGCGCGCAGCCAATGGCGATCACATCGGCACCGAGCTCATGAAAAACCTTAGGCGCAATCTGGTAGGCCGCTCCGTGGGCGCCGTCCACCACAATTTTCAGGCCCTTGAGGGTAAGCTCGTAGGCAAAAGTGCTTTTACAAAACTCAATATAGCGCCCAGCGGCGTCGTCCAGGCGGCGCGTCTTGCCCAAACCGGCGGACTGCGCCCATTGCGGTGCAAGCTTTAGCGCAGCCTCCGCTTCGAGTTCCCAGGCTTCGGACAATTTGGTGCCTTGGGCGCTGAAAAACTTGATACCGTTGTCTTCAAACACATTGTGGCTGGCGCTGATCACCACGCCCAAAGACGCACGCTGCGCACGCGTCAGGTAGGCTACGCCGGGCGTGGGCAAGGGCCCGAGCAAGACCACGTCCACGCCGGCCGAGTTAAAGCCGCTTTCCAGCGCGCTTTCCAGCATATAGCCCGAAATGCGCGTGTCCTTGCCGATCAGCACCACCGGGCGCGCCTCGGTTTTGCGCAGCACCTGCCCCACGGCGTGCGCCAGTCGCAGCACAAAATCAGGCGTGATGGGCGCCTGGCCCACGGTGCCACGGATGCCGTCGGTTCCAAAAAATTCGCGTTTCATAAGCCCATTTTCCCTTGTTCATTTTTGATTGCCGCTTGTGTGGCAGAGAGTACGCGCAAGGCCTGAACCGTGGCTTGCACGTCGTGCACCCGCACGATGCGGGCGCCGTTTTGCACCGCCAGCGTCGCCGCTACCGCGCTGGCCACCACCCGGTCATCTGCCGCCGCACCTGTGACCGCGCCCAAAGACGATTTGCGCGACCAACCCGCCAGCAGCGCAAAGCCCGACGCCAGCAACTCGTTTTGGCGCGCCAGCAGGCTGAAGTTTTGCGCCACCGTCTTGCCAAAACCAATGCCCGGATCAATGCAAATGCGCGCTGCGTCCACGCCCTGCGCCACCAAAGCCTGCGCCGCCTGCGACAAAAAGTCGCGCACCGGCGCCACGATGTCGCCAACCATGGGCGAGAGCTGCATGGTTTGCGGGTTGCCGTGCATGTGCATCAAGCACACGCCGCAGCGGGGGTGTTGCGCCACCACGTGCGCGCCGGTGCGGCCATCGGCCGAATCCACCCAGCGCAGCGCCCAAATGTCGTTGATGATGTCCGCGCCCATATCGAGCGCCGCTTGCATGACGCCCGGTTTGTAGGTGTCTACCGAAATAGGCACGCCCAGCGTGGCTGCGGCGCGCAACACCGGCAATAGGCGTTCGAGCTCTTGCGCCTGTGACAAGGCTTGAGCGCCCGGGCGGGTGGATTCGGCACCGATGTCCAGAATATTTGCACCCTGCGCAATCAAAGCCTCGCAGTGCGCCAAGGCCGCGCGAGTGCTGGCATGCTGGCCGCCATCTGAAAACGAGTCGGGCGTGACGTTGACGATGCCCATCACCTGCGCACGCGACAGGTCGATGCGGCTGCGGCTGGTTTGCCAATGGGGCATGTGGGCGCCCTAAATGAGAGGGAAATGGGGGGCGCCTTTGTGCAAGGCGCCCCAAACAGGGCCTTTAAGCCGCTGTTGCAGCGGGTTCGGGCGTCACGGTGGCAGTAGGGGGGCTGCCGCCATCGCCAGAACCGGCGCTGGGCACGCGTGGCGACCAGTCTTTGGGTGGACGCGGCTCTTTGCCGGCCATGATGTCGTCAAGCTGGTCGCTGTCGATGGTTTCCCATTCCAGCAAAGCCTTGGCCATGGCGTGGATCTTGTCCTGGTTTTGTTCAATCAGGGTGCGCGCCTCCAGGTACTGCTGGTCGATGATGCGACGCACCTCCGAGTCCACCTTTTGCATCGTCTGCTCGCTCATATTGGTGGTTTTGGTCACCGAGCGGCCCAAGAACACCTCGCCCTCGTTTTCGGCGTACACCATGGGCCCGAGTGCGTCGGTCATACCGTAGCGGGTCACCATGTCGCGGGCGATCGAGGTGGCGCGCTCAAAGTCGTTGCTCGCGCCGGTGGTCATTTGCTTCATGAACACTTCTTCGGCAATCCGGCCACCAAACAGCATGCTGATCTGGTTGAGCATGTACTCGCTGTCGTAGGAATAGCGGTCTTGCGCGGGCAGGCTCATGGTCACGCCCAGGGCGCGGCCACGGGGAATGATGGTGACCTTGTGCACCGGGTCGCACTTGGGCAGCATCTTGCCAATCAGGGCATGGCCGGACTCGTGGTAGGCCGTGTTGCGGCGCTCGCCTTCGGGCATGACCATGCTCTTGCGCTCAGGGCCCATCAAAATCTTGTCCTTGGCCTTCTCGAAATCCTGCATTTCCACCAGACGGGCGTTGCGCCGGGCGGCCATCAAGGCGGCTTCGTTGCACAGATTGGCCAAGTCGGCGCCAGACATGCCTGGCGTGCCACGGGCAATCACGCCGGGGTTGACGTCTTGCGCCACCGGCACTTTGCGCATGTGCACATTCAAAATTTGCTCGCGGCCCCGGATATCAGGCAGCGTCACGTACACCTGGCGGTCAAAGCGGCCTGGGCGCAAAAGAGCGGCGTCCAAAATATCAGGGCGGTTGGTGGCGGCCACCACGATCACGCCCACATTGGTCTCAAAGCCGTCCATCTCGACCAGCATCTGGTTCAAGGTTTGCTCGCGCTCGTCGTTGCCGCCGCCCAGGCCTGCGCCACGCTGGCGACCCACGGCGTCAATTTCGTCAATAAAGATGATGCAAGGCGCGTTCTTTTTCGCGTTGTCGAACATGTCGCGCACACGGGACGCGCCCACGCCAACGAACATTTCCACAAAGTCGGAGCCCGAAATGCTGAAAAAAGGTACCTTGGCTTCGCCTGCAATCGACTTGGCGAGCAAGGTTTTACCGGTTCCCGGCGGGCCCACCAGCAGCAAACCGCGTGGAATGCGGCCACCGAGCTTTTGAAATTTGGTCGGATCTTTCAAAAAGTCGACGACTTCTTTGACTTCTTCCTTGGCCTCGTCGCAGCCTGCTACGTCAGCAAAGGTGACGGTATTGGTGTTTTCGTCCAACAAACGGGCTTTGCTCTTGCCAAAGCTAAACGCCCCGCCTTTGCCACCGCCCTGCATTTGGCGCATGAAATACACCCATACACCGATCAAGAGCAACATGGGGCCCCAGCTGACCAGCAAGGTCATTAGCAAAGAGCCTTCTTCGCGGGGCTTGACGTCAAATTTCACGCCGTTGGAGATAAGGTCGCCCACCAAGCCGCGGTCCAAGTACGTGGCGGTGGTTTTGATGCGGCGCTCGTCGGTGGTCAGCGCGATGATTTCAGTGCCGCCCTGGCCTTCCTGGATTACGGCACTCTTGATATGTTTGTTGCGGACTTCTTCGAGGAAATCGGAATAGCCCAGGGTGGTGCCGCCGGCGCCACTGTGCGAGTCAAACTGCTTGAATACGGTGAAAAGTACCAGGCCAATGACCAGCCAGACTGCAATTTTTGAGAACCACTGATTGTTCAAGCGAAGCTCCAGTTAGGGCGCAAGAGAAAATACCTTGCCTACATGCGCCGCATTTTAGTGGTTTCAAGGAGGAACAATCGTTTATTTCCGTTTTTCAGCCACAACAAGGCAAAGGCCATGTGACAGTTTGCTGTTTTGGCGCCACAGCCCCTATTTCAGCCCGATGCCGACCAGAAAGGTCTCGGAAGAGCGGTCGCGCGAGGCCTTGGGCTTGTAGGGCTTGACGGTATGAAACGCCGCCTTGAAGCGTTGGACCACGTCGTTGTAGCTGCCACCATGGAACACTTTGGCCACCAGCGCGCCCTCGGCCTTCATGTGGTTCTGCGCAAATTCGATGGCTAGCTCCACCAGGTATTCAATGCGCGCCGCGTCGGCGGACGATATTCCCGACAGGTTGGGCGCCATGTCGGAGACCACGACGTCGGCCTGGCGACCGGCCAGCGCTCCCTCTAGCTGGGTCAGCACCTCGGCCTCACGAAAGTCGCCCAAGATGAAGTGCACGCCCTCGATCGGGTCCATGGCCAGCAGGTCCAGGCCGATGATGGTGCCGTTCAGTTCACCCGCAGCCGCGCCCTGGGGCGACATGCGCCGTCGCAGGTACTGGCTCCAGGCGCCGGGCGTGCAGCCCAGGTCAACCACCAACTGGCCGGGTTTGACCAGGCCAAAGGTCTCGTCAATTTCCTTGAGCTTGTAGGCGGCGCGCGCCCGGTAGCCTTCGCGGGACGCGAGCTTGACGTAGGGGTCGTTGATGTGGTCGTGAAGCCAGGCCTTGTTGACTTTTTTTCCCTTGATAGAAGGCTTGGGTGTGCCAGCAGCCGCAGCAGGGCTGGGCGCAGAGGGAGTTTTTTTCATTCCACCGATAATACTGGCATGCCCCTAATACAACTTACCCCTGCCCAGCGCAAAGTTCACCGTGCCGATGCGCACCACCTCGACCCCGTGGTCATGGTCGGAAACGACGGCCTGACCGCCAATGTCAAAAAAGAAGCCGATGGCGCGCTCAACGCGCACGGCCTGATCAAGGTACGCGTTTTCTCGGACGACCGCGTTGCCCGCGAAGCCATGTTCCAGACCCTGGCCGACGAGCTCAGCGCCGCACCTATCCAGCACATCGGAAAGCTGCTGGTTCTGTGGCGCCCGCTGCCCGATGCGGTTAAAGAGAAAACAGTGGACGAGGACCGCATGGCGGGTCCGCGCGACTTCAAGGTGCTGAAATACAGCAAGCGCGCCGGTCAGCGCCCCGAAGTCAAGACCCTGCGCGTACTGGGCAACCAGCGCCTAACTGCGGGCGGCAACGTCAAACGGGCCAAGCCCAAGCCCCAGACCAGCGTCAAAAAACGCAGCCAGACCTAAAGCCTTAAGCCTGCCAGCGCGCCCGGGCTACGGCCTGGCGCTTAAGCAGCTGCTGGAAAACGGCGATGGCGCACAGCCATTGCAGCAAGTACATGGCGCTGCCCAGGCGGTGCCAGAGTTGCAAGTCTTCGCGTGCCACGATGCGCGGGGCCACCACCCACTCGACCAGCACGGCGCAGAGCAAGCCCAGCCCGGCGAAAAGGGGAAACCACGAGATTCTTTTTCGTTCCATGCCAAACACCAGGTCCTCGTGTTTAAGCAGGTTCAGCAAGAGCAGCACCCCGGCGCAGGCGCAGGACACCCAGGTTTGCGCGCTGAACAATCGGGCTGCCATCGCGCCCGCCATGGCCGGGGTGGGCAAGTGCATGAACAGCAGGGGCACCACCACAAAACCCAGCAGGCTCAGACTGGCCCACCAGGCGGCGGCAAGCCACATGGACAATTGCCCGGCCAACAGAGTACGACGCTCAGACGTAACGCACCGCCATGATTTCGTAGGCCTTGTCGCCACCGGGCGCAATTACCACGGCAGTGTCGCCCTCTTCCTTGCCAATCAGGGCGCGGGCAATGGGCGAGCTGATATTGATCAGCCCAAGCTTGAGGTCGGCCTCGTCTTCGCCCACGATTTGGTAGGTCACACGTTCCCCGGTTTCTTCTTCTTCCAAATCCACCGTGGTGCCAAACACGATACGCCCACCCGCGTCCAGCGTCTGGGGGTCAATGATTTGTGCCGCCGACAACTTGCCTTCCACCTCTTGGATACGGCCTTCAATAAAGCCCTGGCGGTCTTTGGCGGCGTCGTATTCGGCGTTTTCGCTCAGGTCACCCTGGGCGCGGGCCTCAGAAATAGCGTTAATCACCCACGGCCGCTCCACCGTCTTGAGCTTGTGCAGCTCGGCTTTGAGGATCTCGGCGCCGCGCTTGGTCAGAGGAATGGTGGCCATAGGAAAAAGGAGGTAAAAGAGAAAAGCGGGGAATCAACAAATAGCGCGGGACAGTACCGCGCACAAGCGCTGCACTGTCCCGGCAATGAAGCAGCGGATTATGCCAACAGTTGCGCGTGCATTTCCTGAACAGAAATAACATCCAGGTCATCGAGGTATTTCATGCCTTCTACCGCCGCTTCTGCGCCAGCAATGGTGGTAAATGTTGTGACCCGGGCCAGCAGCGCCGAGGTGCGGATCTGGCGCGAGTCGGCAATCGCGTTGCGGCGTTCTTCAACCGTGTTGACGACCAGCGCGACTTCATTGTTTTTGATCATGTCCACAATGTGCGGGCGGCCTTCGGTGACCTTGTTGACCGTGCGGCAGGCCACGCCTGCGCTGCTGATGGCCAAGGCCGTGCCCTTGGTGGCCATCAGCTCAAAGCCCATCTCTGCGAGTTTGCGCGCCACTTCCACGGCGCGCGCCTTGTCACTTTGTTTGACCGAAATAAAGGCCCGGCCAGAGCGCGGCAGCTTGGTGCCCGCGCCGAGCTGCGACTTGACAAAGGCCTCACCAAAGGTCTTTCCCACGCCCATCACTTCGCCGGTGGACTTCATCTCGGGGCCTAGAATCGTATCGACGCCAGGGAATTTGACGAAGGGGAACACCGCTTCCTTGACGCTGAAATAGGGCGGCGTCACCTCTTTGGTGACACCTTGCTGCGCCAGGGTTTGCCCGACCATGCAGCGCGCCGCTACTTTGGCCAGTTGCACGCCAGTGGCCTTGCTGACGAATGGCACGGTGCGGCTGGCGCGGGGGTTTACTTCGAGCACATAAATCACGTCTTTGCCGTCCACGTTTTGGATCGCAAACTGCACGTTCATCAGGCCGACCACGTGCAGCGCGTGCGCCATGGCCGCCGTCTGGCGTTTGATCTCAGCCACAGTGGCCGCGCCCAAGCTGTAGGGAGGCAGCGAACAGGCCGAATCGCCGCTGTGCACGCCGGCTTGTTCGATGTGTTCCATGACGCCGCCAATCCAGGTGGCGCCTACTGAATCGCGGATGCAGTCCACGTCGCACTCAATGGCGTCGTTCAAAAAGCGGTCCAGCAGCACGGGCGAATCGTGGCTGACCTTGACGGCTTCGCGCATATAGCGCTCCAGGTCGCGCTGCTCGTGCACGATTTCCATGGCACGGCCACCCAGCACATAGCTGGGGCGCACCACCAGCGGGTAGCCCAGGGCGGCGGCTTTTTCCAGCGCTTCGGGCTCGGTGCGGGCGGTGGCGTTGGGCGGCTGGCGCAGTTCCAGCGCGTGCAGCAGTTTTTGGAATCGCTCGCGGTCTTCGGCTGCGTCAATCATGTCGGGGCTGGTACCGATGATGGGAACGCCGTTGGCTTCCAGGCCCAAGGCAAGCTTCAAGGGCGTCTGGCCGCCGTATTGCACGATCACGCCAACCGGCTTTTCCTTGTCCACGATTTCCAGCACGTCTTCGAGCGTGAGCGGCTCAAAGTAGAGGCGGTCTGAGGTGTCGTAGTCGGTGGACACGGTCTCGGGGTTGCAATTGACCATGATGGTCTCGTAACCGTCTTCGCGCATGGCAAGCGCGGCGTGCACGCAGCAGTAGTCAAACTCGATGCCTTGACCAATGCGGTTGGGGCCGCCACCGAGCACCATGATTTTCTTGTTGTTGGTAGGTGCGGCTTCGCACTCGGCGCCTTGGGCCTCGTAGGTCGAATACATATAGGCGGTGTGCGAGCCAAATTCGGCTGCGCAAGTGTCCACCCGCTTGTAGACCGGGCGCACGGCCAGGGCGATACGCTTGTTGCGCACGGCGGTGTCGGTGGTTTTGAACTGGCGCGCCAGGCGGCGGTCCGAGAAGCCTTTTTGCTTGAGCGCGCGCAGCGTGGGCGCGTCGATGGCGTCCAGCGCAGAGCCGGTGGCGGGTTGCGGCAAACCTTCAATTTCCAACTCGATCTTGACGATTTGCTCGATTTGCACCAAAAACCAGGGGTCGATCTTGGTCAGCGCAAACACCTCGTCCACGCTCATGCCCAGGGCAAAGGCATCACCCACGTACCAGATGCGCTCGGGGCCGGGTTCGCCCAGCTCTTTTTCCAGCACTTCGCGGTCTTGGGTTTTCTCGTTCATGCCGTCCACGCCCACTTCCAGGCCGCGCAGAGCTTTCTGGAAGGATTCCTGGAAAGTGCGGCCCATGGCCATCACTTCACCCACCGACTTCATCTGGGTCGTCAGGCGGCTGTCGGCGGCAGGGAACTTTTCAAACGCAAAACGCGGGATTTTGGTGACCACGTAGTCGATGCTGGGCTCAAAACTGGCAGGCGTGGCGCCGCCGGTGATGTCGTTACGCAGCTCGTCCAGCGTAAAACCGACCGCCAGCTTGGCGGCGATTTTGGCAATCGGAAAACCCGTGGCCTTGGACGCCAGCGCGCTGGAGCGCGACACGCGCGGGTTCATCTCAATGACCACCATGCGGCCATCGTCCGGGTTGATAGAAAACTGCACGTTGGAGCCGCCCGTGTCAACGCCAATTTCGCGCAGCACGGCCAGGCTGGCGTTACGCAGAATCTGGTATTCCTTGTCGGTCAGCGTTTGCGCTGGCGCCACCGTAATGGAGTCGCCGGTGTGCACGCCCATGGGGTCCAGGTTTTCAATCGAGCAGACGATGATGCAGTTGTCCGCCTTGTCGCGCACCACTTCCATCTCGTACTCTTTCCAGCCCAAGAGCGACTCTTCAATCAAGAGCTCGTTGGTGGGTGAGGCTTCCAGGCCGCGCTTGCAAATCGTCTCAAACTCCTCCGAGTTGTAGGCGATGCCGCCGCCGGTACCGCCCAGGGTGAAACTGGGGCGGATCACGGTGGGGAAACCCAGCGTCTTTTGTACGGCCCAGGCATCAATCATGCTGTGGGCGATGCCTGAGCGGGCCGAACCCAGGCCGATTTTGGTCATCGCGTCTTTGAACTTGAGCCGGTCTTCGGCCTTGTCAATGGCCTCGGGCGTAGCGCCAATGAGTTCGACCTTGTATTTCTCCAACACACCGTTGTGCCACAAATCCAGCGCACAGTTCAGCGCGGTTTGGCCGCCCATGGTGGGCAAAATCGCGTCGGGCTTTTCCTTGGCGATGATTTTTTCCACCGTTTGCCAGGTGATGGGCTCGATGTAGGTCACGTCCGCCGTGTCCGGGTCGGTCATGATGGTGGCGGGGTTGCTGTTGATCAGAATGACTTTGTAGCCCTCTTCGCGCAGCGCCTTGCAGGCTTGCACGCCCGAATAGTCAAATTCACAGGCCTGGCCGATGATGATGGGACCGGCGCCGATGATCAGAATGCTTTTGATGTCGCTGCGTTTTGGCATGTTCTCTACTGCTCTCTACTTTTTTTGTGGCCGCGCACCAGGCGCCGCCGCTGTTACTACTAAACCGAAAGTGATTACTCAGGTCGCTCAGGTCAGACTGGCATTGGCCAGTTTGACCCCGAACCAGACAAACACCGCGCCCACGGCGCTGGACAAACTGGCCGACAACTTGTGGCGTGCCCGAAAACCTTGCGCCAGGCGTGCACCGGCAAAAATCAATACCGACAAATACAGGGCGCTAAAGCCCATGACGATGGCGCTCAAAATCAAAAAAGGTACGACCGGCGTGTCGTAGGTGGGGTCGATGAACTGCACAAAAAACGAAAGCAAAAACAAAATCGCCTTCGGATTGAGCAAACTCACCAAGAACGCCCGCTTGAAAGGCTGCGCCAGGTGCACCGGAATCTCGGGCTCGGCATGCGCGGGCAAATCTGCACTGCGCCACTTTTTGACTGCGGCCAGCAGCAATTGCAGGCCCACCCAACTTAGATAAGCCGCTCCAGCGTACTTCACCACCATGAACAGCACAGGCGTGGTGCGCAGCAAACCTGCCGCACCCAAACCCACCAGCGCCAGCAATACCGTGTCACCCAGGAACACGCCCAAGGCGCCCTGAAAACCA
>CAMDHS010000005.1 GCA_945898115.1 Comamonas sp. lk | reverse complement strand
CGCAAGAGCTGGCCACCAAAGGCGTGACGGTCAACACCGTGAGCCCTGGCTACATCGGCACCGACATGGTCAAAGCCATCCGTGAAGACGTGCTGGCCAAGATCGTGGCCACCGTGCCCGTCAAACGCCTGGGCGAGCCCAGCGAAATCGCCTCCATCATCGCCTGGCTGGCGTCGGAAGAAGGTGGTTATGCCACCGGCGCCGACTTCTCGGTCAATGGCGGTTTGCACATGGGCTAAGTGAGTTTTTGGCCCTCGGGCCAGAGCTGAAAAGCCGATGCTTGCATCGGTTTTTTTATTGTGATTTGCCGACTTTGAATGGCAGCAATTCCTGGACGACCGGCAAGGGCTTGAATTCCGGATCCTTGTGCAACAACACCGCGCCTTGTTCACTGGCGCAAGCGGCAATCCAGGCGTCGGCGATGGACAGCGGATAGAGCGCCTTGTACTCGGCGGCCTTGACCAGCAAAGTGTCGGTGTTGGACAGCCATTCAATTGGCAAGGCCTGGCATTGCTGGTAGGCCAGTTGTCCGGCAGCTTTGCTTTCGTCGCGCCATACGCGGTAGTACACCTCCATCAGGGTCATAAAGCAGCCGAAGCATTTGGCCTTGCCTTGTGATGCCAGGTTCAGCACTTCGGCTACCCGATCTGCGCCTGCCTCGTCGTCCCGCAGGGTCAGCAAGGCCGATGTGTCCAGCAAAAACCGTTTCATTCGCGGTCTTGGTCCTGCTTGCGGGCAGCCAGCAGGCGGGCGCTTGCGCCGCCTTTGCCTTGGCCCCGGAAGGCCGCCACCGGATTGGCTCGCACCGGCACCACCCGGATGCCACCATCGTCCAGAATCCATTCCAGACGGTCGGCGGGCCCCAGGTGAAACTGGTTGCGTATGGCCGCAGGCACAACGGTTTGCCCTCTGGCGGTGATAGTGCTTTGCATAGAACCTCGTACGATTGAATTACCAAGTAATATAAATTGTAATTCAATTCGCAGTGCAAGACTGACATCAGCAATCTGGCTAAACCCCTTGCCTTTGAGCGCATGGAAAAACCGACATTGCGTGCGGTGCTTTAGCCCGTCAGCCCCTTGTACAACATATAAGCCGCCAGGCAATACAGCAGCATGGCAAAGATGCGTTTGAGTTGCGCTACCGGCACGCGGTGGGCCACTTTGGCGCCCCAAGGTGCGGTCAGCACGCTGCACGCGCCAATGACTGCGAGCGCAGGCAGCCAAACGTAGCCCAGGGCGCCGTCGGGCAAGGCGCTTATCGCCGAGCCGCTAATGACGTAGCCCACCGTGTTGGCCAGGGCAATAGGAAAGCCCAGCGCGGCGCTGGTGCCTACGGCGCTGCGCATGGGCACATTGCGCGAGACCATAAAGGGAACGCTGACAAAGGCGCCGCCTGCGCCCACCAAACCCGATAAAAAACCGATCAGGCCGCCAGCGCCCATTTGGCCAAAAGATCCCGGCATTTCGCTGTTGGGTTGGGGAAGTTTGTTTCGCAACATTTGGGTGGCTGACACACTAACAAACAGCCCAAAAAACACAGCGAGCCAAGTGCCCTTGAGTATGCTGAACATACCGACACTGGCGAGTGCTCCGCCGATCAAAATCCCGGGTGCTAGCCGTTTCACGATATCCCAGCGGACCGACCCACGCTGGTGGTGGACCCGGACGCTGGACAAACTGGTAACAACAATGGTGGCCATGGAAGTGGCAATCGCCATCTTGACGGCCAAGTCAGCGCCCAGGCCACGGTTCGTCAAGATCAGCGTCAAAAATGGCCCCATCAGCATCCCACCGCCAATGCCCAGCAGGCCGGCCAAAAATCCGGTGCACAGGCCGAGCAGCGCCAGTTCAGCAATGAGGGTGGGTTCTAGCATGAGGTTGTTGGAATATTTAAGAGGTGGATGTTGGTGGCGTCGAATAAACCTGTGCCTTTGGGCGCCTGTTATCCGCAGTGGTGGGTTTGGCTGGGGTTCGCGCAAGACCCTCGTAGGCTCGGAAATTATGGTGACGCGGCTGCGCTATAGGCTGCTGCAAATGCTTGCATCACTGTTGCGTGCAATGTACCCAACTTGGGCGAGTTTCCATGAGGGCTTCTTGGCGGAATCTTGAAGTACCGATCAGACCATGGCAGATCCACAATCACTTTGAAGTCAAACTTCGTGTCATAAGCAAGTCCGGCGAGCGCGTAGGCTGCAGGGTGCCTTATTTGTGTGATTGCTACCTCACCAGCTTTAAGTCGAGTCAGCTTTTGTGATGTCCCATACACCACACTAAGCAAATCACCATCAACACGGCGCTCAACACCCATTACGAGTGCTGGACGTGGTTTTGGGCCTGGTTCAACATCCGGAACTTCTGGAACCAAACACCAAACGATGTCGCCGGGAGCAGGAAGTTTCCAGTTTTGACTCATGCAAAAAGCACCTCTCTGGAGAGAGTTTTCCCTTTCGGCAAATGCATTTCCACATCCTTGCGCAGAGCACTGAGTTGCTTGACCGTTAGCGGCCCATTGTCTGGCGCATATGCAGGCAGAACATCAGTTGCAAACTTCGACAGAGCCATGTGAATGACCAGCGTCTCGTTAACATCCAGCGCTTGGGCTAGCGCTTTGACCGTTCCTCGGGTTACGCCGAATTGTGTGTCTTTCGCGCGAAATTTAACTAACAGGTTGTTGTTTGCAACTTTCATCCGCACACTCCATTTTGTATATATGAAATATATATCATTACTTGCGCCAATGCAATCTATCTTCCGACAAGTCGCTCGGTGTCGATTCGGCATTTTCCGTTGCTTCCTTGGGGGAGGCACGAGACGGGCTACTACCGATTGCGCCCCTGCGGGCAAGGCATACTTGGCCCTGTGTTTAACGATCCTTTAGGGTGACATTGATGCAGTGGATGCGATTCGACTACCAGGGTGCAATGGGTTTTGGTGTTTTGGAAGGGGAGCAGGTGAGGTGCTTCCAAGGTGACATGTTCGGGGCGGCAGTGGCCACGCAGGACACGCTCAACGTGGCCGCTGTCCAGTGGCTGCCACCCTGCCGTCCAGGCAAGGTAATCGGCTTGTGGAACAACTTTAGGGCTGCAGCCGAAAAGAATGGTTGGGCACAACCCACAGAACCCCTGTACTTCTTGAAATCTCCTGGCAGCCTGGCCGCACATCTGGCGCCTATTGCCGTGCCTGCAAGTTATGGAGGCAGGGTCGCGTATGAAGGTGAACTCGTGGTGGTGATCGGCAAGACTGCACGCGCGGTGGGCGTGCGTGACGCGGCGGCACACATTTTTGGCTACAGCTGCGGAAACGATCTCACCGCGCTTGAGCTACTGCACAGCGACGCCTCCTTTGCCCAGTGGACGCGCGCCAAGAGCTTTGACGGATTTGCCGCATTCGGCCCGGTCATTGAGACCGATTTTGATCCTGCCACAGCGCAATTACGCACCTTGGTGGGCGGGCGCGAGCGGCAGAATTACGCCTTGTCGGACATGTTTTTCA
This sequence comes from Comamonas sp. lk, assembly GCA_945898115.1. Taxonomy (GTDB): domain Bacteria; phylum Pseudomonadota; class Gammaproteobacteria; order Burkholderiales; family Burkholderiaceae_C; genus Allorhodoferax. The sequence continues at coordinate 29,258 of CAMDHS010000005.1, read as the reverse complement.
GTCCTTTGGAAATGGTCTCGCGTATTTCACACGACATGACCCTGGAGCCCGGGGACCTTATTTACTGCGGTACTTCCTTGGGTGTATTGCCCATGAAGGCCGGCACCACGGTAGAGGTGGTGATCGACGGTATCGGAACCCTGTCCAACCTGTACGGTTGACTCCCTAAAGAGACGCAATTTGCAGGCGGCCCTTGTGGCTTGCCAGCGTGTGAGCGAGCAACTGGGCGGCCGCAAAAATCGCGTCAATGGTGGGCGTGGGGGTGTTGGTGATGCGGCCGAGTTCGACCACAGAACCGACCAGCGCATCGAGTTCAATGGCGCGGCCGTGCTCCACATCCTGCAACATAGACGTCTTGTGCGCACCCACGGCCTGCGCACCTGCAATGCGCTTGTCCAGCGAAATCTTGAACACCACGCCCAGTTTTTCTGCCACCGTTTGCGCCTCTTGCATCATGTTGGACGCCAGCGCCCGCGATGGCCCGAAGGTGCAAATGTCTTCCAGCGTGGCATGCGTGAGCGCAGAGATCGGGTTGAAGCTCAGGTTGCCCCAGAGCTTGAGCCATATCTCGCCACGGATGTCACGCGACACCGGCGCCTTGAAGCCCGCGCGCATCATCGCCTGGGAGAGTGCCTCAATACGTTCGCTGCGGCTACCGTCGAGTTCACCCAGCGTAAAGCGGTTGCCCTCAATAATGCGGACCAAGCCCGGAGAGACCAATTCTGCGGCTGGATAGACAACGCTGCCGATGATACGTTCGCTGCCTATGGCTGCGGCAATGCGCCCACCGGGGTCGACACTTTCGAGCCCCCGTCCCTCGTGTTCGCCGCCGAGCTGGTGAAAGTACCACCAGGGAATGCCGTTGATCATGGTGACCACCAGGGTGTTTGGCCCCAAAAGCGCTTGCAAGTCGGGCAAAAGATCGCCAACCTGGTGCGCCTTCACGGTTAGCAGCACCGCGTCTTGCGGGCCCGCATCGGCCATCCTTTGCACGGCACGCACGCCGGGCGCATGCTCGCGGCTACCGTCTTCTAGGACCAAACTAAAGCCATTGCTCTGAATGGCGGCCAGGTTCTGGTTGCGCGCGATGAAGGTCACCTCTTCACCGGCGTTGGACAGTTTGGCGCCCAAGTAACCGCCAATGGCTCCCGCCCCGACGATGGCAATTTTCACGTATGTAACTCCTGTTGACCTTACTTCCGGGCACCCAAAGCGTCTTTGGCCATGGACCACAGCGGCCAAACCAATAGCAAAATCGCCAGCCCAGAGATCGAGCCCACCAGCGGGTTAGACCAGAAAATGGACATGGAACCCTGCGACAGCAACATGGACTGCCGGAAGCTTGCCTCGGCCATGTCGCCCAGCACCAGCGCCAGCACCAAGGGTGCAATCGGGTATTTGAGCTTCTTGAAGAGGTAACCAAGGACGCCAAAAACCAGCATCATCACCACGTCAAACATGGAGCTGTGCACAGTGTAGGCACCGACGGCGCAGATCACCACGATCACCGGCGCAATGACGGAGAACGGAATTCGCAAAAATGCGGCCCAAAACGGCACCGTGGTCAACACCACCACCAGACCGACCAGATTGCCCAGGTACATCGAGGCGATCAGGCCCCAAACAAAATCCTTGTGCTCTATAAACAGCATAGGTCCGGGCTGTAGGCCCCAGATCATCAATCCGCCCAAGAGCACGGCTGCCGTGGGCGAGCCTGGAATGCCTAGCGTGAGCATGGGCAGCAGGGCCGATGTGCCCGCAGCATGGGCGGCAGTCTCTGGTGCCAAGACGCCTTCGATCTGGCCTTTGCCAAATGAATCGGGGTCTTTGGACATGCGCCGCGCAATGCCGTAGCTCATGAACGACGCAGGTGTCGCGCCGCCGGGTGTGATGCCCATCCAGCAACCCACGGCGGTAGAACGCAGAAAAGTCATCCAGTAGCGTGGCAGCTCTTTCCAGGTCTGCAGCACGATACGCATATTGAGCTTGGCGCTTTTCCCCTTGAAGGCTAGGCCTTCCTCCATGGTGATCAGAATTTCCCCAATGCCAAACAGGCCAATCACCGCAATGAGGAAGTCAAAGCCTTTGAGCAATTCAGGAAACCCATAGGTCATGCGCAGTTGTCCGGTCACCGTATCCATGCCCACAGCGGCCAAGGCAAAGCCCAGCATCATGGAAGCGACCACCTTGGCCACCGGTTCCTTGCTCATGCCCACAAAGCTACAAAAGGTCAGCAACTGCACTGCGAAGTACTCCGCCGGACCGAAATGCAATGCAAATTTTGCGAGAACCGGTGCCAAAAAGGTGATCAACACCACGGCAAAAAGCGCGCCTACAAAGGACGAAGTAAAAGCCGCCGTCAGGGCCTGCGCCGCGCGGCCTTGTTGCGCCATCGGGTAGCCGTCAAAGGTCGTGGCCACCGACCAAGGCTCCCCTGGAATATTGAACAGGATCGACGTAATCGCCCCGCCAAACAGCGCTCCCCAGTAAATGCACGACAGCATGATGATGGCCGATGTGGGGTTCATCGTGAAGGTCAAAGGCAGCAAGATGGCGATGCCATTGGCCCCGCCTAGCCCTGGCAAGACGCCGATCAGAATGCCCAGCGTGATCCCGACCAGCATGTAAACCAGGTTCGGCAGCGTCATGGCGACGCTAAAACCCTGCATCAGATTGTTGATTTCGTCCATTAGAAGCCCAACAGGTTTTCGATAGGTCCTTTGGGCAGTGGAACCAGGAACCAGCGCTCAAACACAATGAAAAATGCCAGTGGCACGGCAAGAGAGGTGCCAGCCGTCGGCAACCAGCCAAATTTGCCATGGCGGCGCATGAAAAAGCCTATGAGGAGCATCGATGGCAGATAAATACCCAGCCAAACCATGGCGATGACGTACAGCGTCATGGGGATCAACATGGCAAATACCGTCGCCAGTTGTTCCCTCTGCGCAAACTCCGCGTGGTTTTTCCCCCAGGTCAGCAAGGTCGACAAAAAGACGGTGGCGCCGGAGGCCAACAGCAGCAAGCCAATGTAGAAGGGGAAATAGCCCGCACGCGGCCCGTCGTCGGCCCAGCCAGTACCCACGCGCACACTGTCTTTGATCACCAAGGCAGCGATCAGCATGAGCAGGGCGGAGACGGCGAGTTCTGGGCCGCGTTCCTTCAAGGACGGCTTGTCAGGACCGCCCTGCAGTTTTGATGGTTCTGTCATCGCGTACCTTAGTTGGCCATGAAGCCGGCTTCCTTCATCAGCACGCGGTGGGCCTGCTCGTTCTTGCCCAGCCAGTCAATGTAGGCGTCGCCAGACATGACAGTTTGCTTGAACGCACCCTTTTCCATGAAATCTTTCCATTCAGGAAGCGCACGCACTTTCTGGAACAGGTCCAGGTAGTACTTCACCTGGTCGGGGGTCACACCGGGCGGCATGAAAATGCCGCGAAGCATCAGGTATTCCACGGGCAATCCAGCAGAGGCGCAGGTCGGTACGTCGTTCCAGGACTGGGTGGTGGTGAGCTTGGCCTTGTAGGGCAGGCGCTCCTTGTCCATTACGCACAGCGGGCGCAGTGCGCCAGAGCGCCAGTGGGATTCGGCTTCGATGGGGTTGTTCACGGTGGAGTCGATATGCTTGCCGACCAACTGCACGGCCACATCGCCGCCGCCTTTAAGGGGGATGTAAATCATTTTCTTGCCCAGCGCTTTTTCCATCAGCACCGTGATGATCTGGTCCTCTTGCTTGGATCCGGTTCCACCCATCTTGAAGGCTTTGTCGGGCTGGGCCTTGATGGCGTTTAGGTAGTCCTTGGTGGTCTTGAATGCCGTGTCTTGGTGGACCCACAAGATGAACTGGTCCAGCGCGAGCATGGACACTGGTGTGAGGTCACGCCAATTGAAGGGCACGCCGGTAGCCAACGGGGTGGTGAACAAATTGGACAAGGTGATGACGATTTTGTGGGGGTTTCCCTTGTCACCCTTGACATCTAAAAACCCTTCAGCGCCAGCGCCTCCTGACTTGTTGACCACGATGATGGGCTGCGTGCTGAGGTTATTTTTGGCAACGACGCCCTGCAAAAACCGCGCCATTTGGTCGGCGCCACCACCGGTGCCAGCGGGCACCACAAATTCAATCGGTTTGGTCGGCTCCCAAGCCTGGGCGGGCAGGGTAAGCCCTAAACCCAGGCCAATGGCGATGCCAAGAGATAAGAGAGGTCGATTCAGAAATTTCATGGTGTCTCCGTTAGTTATGGGGTTGCTTTTGGGCCTTGTTTTGGCCCTTGTTTTGGGCCGTGATTCGGTGTTTATGGGCGTTGGAAAAGGCCATCTGCGTCCGGCAAGGGCTCAACCCAGGCCGAGCTTGGCTGCCAAGCCGATGCGCTGTAACTTACCTGTGGCCCCTTTGGGGATTTCCTCCATAAAGAGGATCTTCTTGGGCACTTTGTAGTCGGCGGCGCGGCTGCTGACAAAGGCTTGCAGTTCGCGCTCAGTGGCCTGATGGCCTTCGCGCAAAACCACCACGGCAGCGACTTCTTCGCCCAATTTGGGGTGCGGCATACCAAAACAAACCACCTGGGCTACGGCGGCGTGATCCATCAAAATCTCATCGACTTCGCGCGGGCTGACCTTCTCACCACCGCGGTTGATGATTTCCTTGAGCCGTCCAGTGATGCTGATGTAGCCCTCGGGGTCCATCACACCCTGGTCCCCGGTGCGGAACCAGCCGTTGACGAATGCCTCCTCGTTGGCCTTAGGGTTGCTTTCGTAGCCGGCGGTGACATTGGCGCCACGAATCACGATTTCGCCCGTTTCGCCGCGCTCCAGCAGCGTGCCCTCGCTGTCCATGATGCCGACCTCAGGCCCTGCAGCGATGCCCACTTTGCCTGGCTTGCGCACTGCAGGCGGCAGCGGATTGCATGCCATTTGGTGGGTGGCCTCGGTCATGCCGTAGGCTTCAATCAGCGGCGCGCCGAAGATGGCTTCCAGCTCAGTAATCACCTGCGGCGGCATGGACGACGAAGAGGACCGTAGAAATCGCAGCGGGTTGCGCGCTATGACGTCTTGGTTGCCCTTGGCGCGGCTGACAATGGCCTGGTGCATGGTGGGAACTGCGGTGTACCAGCTTGGTTTGGCTTCGTCCATCCAGCTGAAAAATTTCAGCGCGTTGAATCCAGGGGTGCAAAACACCTGGGAGCCGGCTGCCAAGGGTGCCAGCACCCCGGCAATCAGGCCGTGGATATGGAACAAGGGCATGACGTTGAGGCCGCAGTCTTGTGCAGTGAATTGCAAGGAATTGCGGATATTGCTGGCCGATGCCACCAGGTTGCTTTGTGATAGCGGAACAATCTTGGGCCGCGAAGTGGTGCCCGACGTGTGCAGCACCATCGAAATGTCTGTCGGGTGGGCATAGCCCCCCTGGGCTGTGGGGGTTGAAGCGGAGCCCTCGTCTCGGAGTTGCAAGCTGAAATAGCCGGAGCCCCGCTCTGCGTGGGCCACCAGGTCAATCACCCGAACGCCCATTTTTTTGGCCACATCTATTGCCGCCGACGTGCTGCCTTGCTCCACAATCAAGGCACTGGCGTGCAAGTCGGAGAGGTAAAACTCGAATTCGTCAGCACGGTAAGCAGGGTTGAGTGGCGCACTGGTAACGCCACTGGCGCAGGCCATAAAGCAGGTAGCCATTTCGGGGCCATTGGCCAAAACGATTGCTACACGGTCTTTGCGACCAATGCCCAGCGAATTGAGTTGGTCAATGGTTTGTGCGATCAGGCTGCGCAGGCTCCCAAACGTCAAGGGGGATCGCGCGGGAGCAGAAATCGCCGGTGCGTCTTCAGCACCGCTGGCCAGTAGATCGCGCAATGAAAGAGACATTAGATCTTCCGATTCAAAAAATCGGAATTCTTACATCCCGCTGACATAAGTCAATACAGGGGAAGCCCTAACTGACTGTCGCCAATGTGAAACGCAGAGCGGTCAAAGTGAAAGCTTTCTGCAAGTGCCACCGGATCGGCACCTTGAACCGGGGCTCATGGTTTTCGGTGGCACAAGGCGCAATGATTGGGCGGCACCAACAATCCAATGGGCGGATCTCAATATGTGTCTCGTTGCAATGCAAATGCAAACGCAGATGCAAACGCAGATGCAAGCGCAAAGCGCGAAGCGCTTTGCCATGGCCGCGAGATCGCTAAAACTAAAGCCATTGATATGCTTGGTTCAATAACAGTGGAATCGATCCCAATTTAGACTATTTGGAAAGAGTTTTTGTCCGACTTTTGCATGTCAGGCGCGCAAAGGCATTCTTGATGCAGATTCCTGCGCCACCGGTACTCCGGCCACCGAAGCACGCCAGGTCACGCTTATAGGAAACTCGCGAAGCACCTCGTGGTTGGAGCCATAGCACTGGTTGAGCAGCCACCGGGCGGCTGATCGGGTGATCTCGGGCCAGGGGATGTGCACCGATGTCAGCTGCGGCGCCGAATATTTGGCACTGTGGGTATCGTCATACCCCATCACGGAAATCGCAGCAGGTACTGCAATGCCCACACTTTGCAGGTAGGCCAGGGCGCCGACTGCCGTTTCATCGTTGGCGCAAAAAAGTGCGGTGAATTCATACCCTGATGCAATCAGGGACCGCGCGCATGCCCACCCGCCTGCGGGCGAGAAGTCACTCTCTTGCGTGGCCACTTGTAGCGGGTCCACACCGTAGCGCGCCAGTTCTTGCATGAAGCCGTCCACCCGGGCGACATTGTCCGGCGAGCTTGCCGGGCCGGCGATAACCGCGTATTTCCGGTGGCCAAACTTAAGCAAGGACTGCGCCGCCAGCGCACCCCCCAGCCGGTGATCGGGGGTAAAGCATTGGGCTTGCATACCGGCAAAATCAAAGTTCAGAACAGCCAGTTTGCTGCGCGCATCACCCAGCGTTGCAATGTCACTATCGCGCAACGCATCGGTCATGATCAAGAGGCCGTCACAGTCGCGCTCAATCAAAAAACGGATGCCTTCCATTGCCTGACTGCGTGCATCGCCATCGCCGCATCCAAAAGCGACCACCATGTGCAGGCCCGAGGCACGCAATTGCGCGTTAATAGCGCTCAAAATGGGTGTGTAAAAAGTGCCTTCAAGCAAAGGAATGTAGACGCCAATCATTTGCGACACGCCCGACAAAAGCGAGCGCGCAACATGCGATGGCCTAAAGTTCAAGGCTTCAATCGCCTTCCTGACGCGCTCGGCAGTCGCGGGGGCCACAGCCCCTTTTCCACTGACTACCCGCGACGCGGTGCCAACGCCAACGCCGGCCAAACTCGCTACGTCTTTAATTGTGGCCATGAAATATTGGTACCGTTGAAATGCTGGAAAAATAGCGCACCACCGCGTGGGCTACGAACCTCAAGAGGAAAGCTCGGCAGATTTTAACAAGCCCAGCTAATGCGAGGCGGCGCAATGCTGCGCAATGTATTGCGCATGGGTTGGCATGACGTCAACGCATTTTTTAACCACTAATTCAATATCGTCTAAATATTTCTTAATGTCCGTCATCGAGCGTAAATCCACCAAGGGGCTGTATCCCTTTGCGCGGATACCCTGCCCATGCATGACCTGTACCCAACTGACGTCACCAAACAATTCATCATTGTCCCTAAATATCCGTCCATTGCTGCTAAACAAATCTATCTTGTGCTGCAATGTGGCGGGTATTTCCATGGTGCGACAGTGATTCCAAAACGCTGAATCTGTGCGCTGAGTGGCCTTGTAGTGCAATATGATGAAGTCGCGAATGCGTTCATACTCTGTTTGTGTTTGCGTGTTGTACTCATCGATATTGGCCTGTGCAAACCCCATAGTGGGGAACATGCGAATAACGCGCGTAATCGCCGTCTGCACCAAATGAATATTGGTGGACTCAATGGGCTCAAAAAATCCACTCGCAAGCCCGACGGCAACACAATTTTTATACCAAGTTTCTTTACGCCGCCCCGGGGTAAACGGTATGTGGCGCGGTTCGGCCAGTTGCTTTCCATCCAAGTTATTGAGCAAGATGTCGGTCGCCTCCTCCTGTCCCATAAAACGGCTGGAATAAACATGTCCGTTGCCAATACGGTGCTGCAAAGGTATGCGCCACTGCCAACCTGCCGAATGGGCCGTGGCCCGGGTGTAGGGTACCAGTGGCGTGACCGATTCGCAGGGCACTGCCACTGCGCGGTCGCAGGGCAGCCAGTGCGACCAGTCTTCGTACTCTCTGCCCAGCGCCTGCCCAATCAAAAGTGCGCGCATGCCAGAACAATCGACGAAGAAGTCCCCGGCAATGGTCTGGCCGCTTGCCAGAGTGAGGGATTCGACGAAGCCGTCGTTTTCGCGCAATTTCGTCTGCACGATACGGCCTTCTAGGCGTTCCACGCCTCTTTCTTGGGCGTACCGGCGTAAAAATTGGGCATATAAACCCGCATCAAAGTGGAACGCATTATTGATATCGCCAAGGGGCGAACCATCCATTTCTGGTTTTCTGCTCAGAAACTTCGATTTTCGCGGCGCAAAGGTATTAATAGAGTAATTTTCCAAGTCGGATGCCTGGCCCGCCTGGTGCATTTTTAGCCAATACTGGTAGCAGGGTAATGGGCCCAGGTCACGGCCGATTTTGCCAAATCCATGAATATAGGAATCACCTCGCTGGCCCCAGTTCACAAACTCGATGCCGAGTTTGTAAGTGCCTTGGGTGGCGCGTAAAAATTCGTTTTCATCAATGCCTAATGCTGCATTGAAATCTTTGATGAGGGGAATAGTGGCTTCACCCACACCAATGGTTGCAATTTCATCGGACTCAATCAGGCGAATACTGTAATTGCGCCCCAATAAACTGGTAAATGCCGCTGCTGCCATCCAGCCGGCGGTGCCGCCGCCCACAATAACGATATTTTGAATTTTGTTCTCGGACATGGCGCAGTCCTTTCGGTGTTAGGGGAGACCAATATCCATTGCCGACAATGGAAAAAAGCCCTGCTGAATCGCTCCAGCAGGGCCCGCTATTGTCAAGCCGCTTAGAACTTGTAGCTAGCGCCTAGCAGAATCGAACGTCCAAACGTTTCGGTTTTCCAGGGCAGCAACCCGGCGGAGTTCCCGCCCACTTCCGGTCCGCGGGTCTGCACCGCCGGGGCATCCGTCAGATTATTCACCTGAAACAGGATCGACAAACCTTTGTAGGCGCCGCTGTTAAAGGCATAGCCGATTTGCAAGTCCACCTGGGTTTCCGCTTCAATCTGTGTGTTTGATTCGGTGTTCAGGAGCACGCTGCGCGTTGTTGCAGTAAACGGCGAGCGATAGCGCTGGCTAATCCGTGAGGAGAATCCTTGGTCTTCATAATAGACCGTCAGGTTATTGACGATTCCTGAAAATCCATCGAGGTAAATGCGATTTCCATTCTTGTCGTTCGGCAGGTCGTTTTTGGTGGCCGATTCGCTCACGATCACACCAAAGCCCTTGAGCGCGGGGCTCAGCAATGCGCCTTCGAATGAGGCGCTCAGCTCAAGCCCCCATACTTTGCCGCCCTGCCCATTGGCCTGGGTGGTAATCGTGCCCAAGTTAGGGTTGCATCCCGTATTGCCGGGGGCGCATCCGAGCGTTAAGCCCGAGTAGTTCGTGAACATGGAGAAATCACGCACCGTGTCCTGGCTGTAAATAAAGCTGTCGAGCTGTTTATAAAACGCCGCACCGGCCAAATAACTGCTCTTGCCAAAGTACTTCTCCAGCGAGAAGTCCAATGACTGCGCGCGCCAGGGCTGAAGGTCCGGCTTTCCACCGGCGTTTGCAGACCATGAGCCGGTAGTGCCGCCGGGTGCAAAGGCCGTGACCTTGGGCTGGTCCGCACCTGCACGCATGTCATCCATGCGGGGCCGGGCCATGGACTTTGCCAAGCCAAAGCGCGCTACCAGGTCCGGGTTCAGGTTGAACACCAAATTGAGGCTTGGTAAAAAGTCGTTGTAGTCGGTACCGCCACTGACAGCAACCAGTGCGCCCACTCCTGGCGCACCAGGAGTGCCGCCGTCATTCCATTGCATACCCGTGGAGCTTTGCTGGGTGTGAACGGCTTGCACTCCTACATTGCCGCGTACGGGAACTGCGCCCCATTGCGTGTCCACATTCAACTTGCTATACGCGGTGGTGATTTTTTCATGCACACCAAAGGTGTTGGACAAGGCCGACCAGGGGTCTTTGGCCGCTGCGGTGTAAAGATTCATCATGCTGGGAATGTCCCAAGACACGGTGTTGATATTGACGCCGCCAACATTGATGTTGACCGGTCCACGCAATGCGCTGGCTGGTATTGCCACATTGCTGCTTGCCAGTGAAAGCTTGTAGGCGTTGGACTGGACGTCCTTGTCGCGCTGGGCATAGTTCAGGCCTGCGTCCACACCGCTGAAAATCCCGCCTTCAAAATCCCGCTTTGCTGACAATCGAAGGGTCTTGATGTCATCCTGGTAGGCCGGCGTGCGCATTTCTGCCCAGTCGGGATTGTTGGTCAATTGAACGTTGCTGGCGCTGGTCAGATTCTCCGTGGTGGACCAGACCTGATTGCCTGTGCCTCCCAGTCCGGAGAAACTCATAGGGCCGCCAGCCAAGCCCTTGGCGACAGATTGGATATAGGTTTCCTTGCGGTTGGCGCGGGAAAAGCCCAGGTCCGTGACGCCCGTCCATTTATTGGCAAGTTTGATTTCATTTTTCCAACCTATGGAGCTAATGTCGTCACTGCGGTGCCAGTTCTTTTCATAAACAAGGCTGCGCCCGCCCGAGACCGTGCCTCTGTCAATGATGCTATTGCCGTTGACGGTTGAGGTGCCCACATCGCTGAACTGGGCGCCGCCGCTCCACAGGCCGATGTCGCCGGCCCAGTAATTGGATACGCGGTCCTGATCGAACTTGGAATAGTACAAATCCACCACGCTGTGGACGTCTGTGTTTGGTTTGAGTTCAAGTACCGCCATGAGGCCATCGCGCACCTGCTTGCTGGAGGTAACACTTGCTTCAGCACCTTGTGCAAACAGTGCATTTACCCCGCCTTGGCCCGTCCCGGGCACCCCCGTAGCGCCAGCCCACCATGAGCCGACGTAGTCGCCATATTTCCAAGCTTCGTATTTTTTGGATTGGCCGGGGGAGTCAAGATGCGCAAAACCCAGAGCCAGGCCGACGGTATTGTCCGAAAACTGGTTGACATAAGACGCGCTAATGCGGTTTCCCATGTTCGCGCCGCCCTGTGGCGATACCTGCCCCAAAGAATTTTGTTCGCCACGCACACTGACCGAAACCTGCCTACCGCGCGAATCGAGCGGCAGCACCGGGCGAATATCCACCGTACCGGACAAGCCTTGGCCCATCAATGCAGCATCGGGCGTCTTGTAAACAAGCACCTGGTGGATCAACTCCGATGGAAACTGGTCGTACTCGGCAGCGCGTCCGTCACCTGAACTCACCACCTCGCGCCCATTAAGGACGGCACCGGCAAAGTCCGGCCCCAGTCCACGAATAGAAATTGCCGAGGCGCGACCGTCCACGCGCTGGGCAGCCAGGCCTGGCAAGCGGGCGATCGAGTCCGCGATGCTGGCGTCGGGCAGTTTGCCGATGTCTTCCGCCGATACCGCCTCCACAATGGAGTCAGCGTTGCGCTTGAGCGCAATCGCGCTTTCGATACCAGCGCGGATGCCCGTCACCGTTACCGTGCCAAGGCTTTCGGCACTCTGTTGCGCGTAGGACGAGCCCGCCGTGAGGACGGCCATTGCACACGCGAGCGCTACCGGCTTGGCTTTGAAAGCGGCCGGTCTTTGGCTTGTATGGCGGGGGATGTGGGGGGTCAATCGGGTCATTACCGTGCTCCTTGGTCTGGGAAAAAATCTCGAATCAGATGCGTAAAAGAACATGAATCACACATGCGATGAAACAGTTCTGTGTAGTTGGGAACGATTCCACACTGATGAATTTAGACCTTAATTTTTGAAATGTTATTAGGGAATTCCCGCATTTTTATGGTTTTTGGTTCATTTGCGCACCGAATTACACAAAAAAAAACAATTTCAAGTTTCAAAGGATTCGGTGCAGAATTCCAAAACAAAGGGTTCTTACCGATATTTAACCGAGAAACACGGCCATAAAATTGGAATGCTTTCCATAACGGCGAAACCCACACCAACAGCATGAAACTTGATCTGGCCAGCACCTCCTATCCTGTGGGACGGATGGGCTTTCCCCCTGACTTTCGCTGGGGCAGCTCGACCTCGTCCTACCAAATAGAGGGCGCTGCGCAGGAGGATGGGCGTGGAGAATCGATTTGGGACCACTTTTGCGCCGAGCCTGGACGCATTCGTGATGGGGCAAGTGGCGCCGTCGCCTGTGACCACTACCACCGCTGGCCGCAGGATCTCGATCTGGCGCGCGAACTGGGCACCAATGCCTACCGTTTTTCTATCGCCTGGCCACGTATCTTTGCCCAGGGCGGCACCGGTGCGCCGCTGCGCGAAGGCTTAGGCTTTTACAGCCGCTTGGTTGACGGCATGCTCGAGCGCGGTTTGGAGCCCTGGGCCACGCTTTACCACTGGGACTTGCCCCAGGCCTTGCAAGAGCAGGGCGGGTGGGCGCAGCGGTCCACCATGGATGCATTTAGGCATTACACCGACGCGGTCACGCGCCACCTGGGTGACCGCATCAAACACGGGATTACGCATAACGAGCCCTGGTGCACCGCCTTTCATGGCAACTATGAAGGCGTGCACGCGCCCGGATTGAAGGATTTCAAAACCGCCCTGCAGGTCTGCCACCATGTGCTGGTCTCGCACGGCATGGCCATTGAGGTGATCCGGGCCAATGTGCCGCAAGCCCGCGTTGGTGCGGCATTGAGCCTGCATCCACTCAAACCTGCCAACGACAGCGCCCAGGACCTGGCCGCCACCCGCCGCCACGATGGTCTGCGCAACCGCTGGTTTTTAGACCCACTGCACGGCCGAGGCTATCCCCAAGACGTGTGGGACTTGCTGGGCGCACAGGCGCCCACGGTGGCGACGGGTGATATGGCGCTGATGGCCACGCCCACCGACTTTTTGGGTGTGAACTATTACTTCCCTGAAATTGTGGCCGACGCACCCGGACAGGGCCTGATGCAGACCCGCATCGTTGACTCCGACCAGGTCGAGCGCACCGGCTTTGGTTGGGAAGTGTCGCCCCAAGGCATGGTGGATCTGCTGCAGCGCGTGCATGCCGATTACCAGCCCCAAGCCATCTACCTGACCGAAAACGGTTCCACCTATGATGATGTGCTCACGCCCGAGGGCCGCATTGAGGACCTTCAGCGCATGCACTACCTGCAACGCCACCTGCGCGCGGTGCACCAGGCCCTGGCACTAGGCATCCCGATCAAAGGCTATTTCGCCTGGAGTCTGCTAGATAACTTTGAGTGGGCAGAAGGTTATTTGCGCCGCTTTGGTCTGGTCCATATCGATTTCGCCACCCAGCAGCGCCGACTGAAGATGAGTGGCCAGTGGTACAGCCGCTTTTTGAAAGAGGAGACGACATGCTGAAATTCGCTCGTATTGCAGCCTTGATACTGGCCGTGGGCGGCGCCCATGCCGCCGGCCCCAAGGCCGAAGTCATCCATTGGTGGACCTCGGGCGGCGAGTCCGCCGCCGTCAAGACCCTGGCAGATGCTTACACCAACGCTGGCGGCGTGTGGGTCGATACCGCCATCGCTTTGGGCGAGCAAGCCCGCTCAGTTGCCGTGAACCGGATTTTGGGGGGCAACCCACCCACGGCGGCGCAGTTCAATACCTCCAAACAGTTTCTCGACCTGGTCGAGCAAGGCATGCTCAACCCCATCGACAGCGTCGCACAACAACAAGGCTGGGACAAATTGCTGCCCGAGACAGTGCTTAGCGTGGTGCGCGTCAAAGGCCACTACTACGCTGCGCCGGTCGATATCCACATGCCCACCTGGATTTGGTACTCCAAGGCCGCGTTTAAACAGGCTGGCATTGCCGCAGAGCCCAAAACCTTTGACGAGCTGTTCGCCGTGCTGGACAAGTTGCGCGCCGCAGGCCTGGTCCCCCTGGCCCATGGCGGGCAGCCCTGGCAGGACAGCATTGTGTTCACCGCAGTGCTGGCCAATGTGGGCGGCACCGAGCTGTACCTTAAGGTCTTGCGCGACAAAGACCGCCAAGCCATCGAGGGTGAGGCCTTCAAAAAAGTCTTGCTGAGCTTTAAGCGCCTGCAGTCGTATACGGACAAAGGCTCGCCAGGACGCAACTGGAATGACGCCACCTCGATGCTGATCACTGGCAAAGCGGGCGTGCAAATCATGGGCGACTGGGCCAAGGGCGAATTTGCCCAAGCGCACCAAAGCCCGGGCAAGGACTTTGGCTGCATCGCCGGTTTTGGCGCCAAGTCGCCCTACATCATTCAGGGCGACGTCTTCGTTTTCCCCAAAACCAGCGACCCACAGACCATCAAAGCACAACAGTTATTGGCCGGCGTCATGCTCGCTCCGACCACGCAGGTAGCCTTTAGCAACAAAAAAGGCTCGATACCGGTGCGCACCGATGTGGACGTCTCCAGCATGGACCTGTGCGCACAACAAGGCCTGGCCATCATGAAAGACAAGTCCCGCCATTTGGGCAACGGCGAGATCTATATGAGCCCGGACCAAAATGGTGCCTTGACCGACATCTTGACCGCCTATTGGAACAAGAACCTGCCGGTGGAGAAAGTCCAAAAAGACATCGCCGCCGCACTCAAAAACTGACACCGGGCCGTGACAGCACCCCGCTCTTGGTGGAAAGTGCGCGCTGGCCAGTTGAGCGCTGGCGTGGCCTTGCTGCCCCTGGCCTTGATCGTGCTGGTGGCCTACGTTGGCACCGTCTTGTGGTCGCTGCGCGTTTCGCTCACCAATGCGCGCACCTTCCCCTCTGATGTGTATGTGGGCCTGGCGCAGTACGAGCGCCTCTTTCAAAACGAGCGTTGGCTCCTGTCTCTTAACAATTTGGCGCTGTACGGTCTGCTGTTTATCAGCCTGTGCATGGTGCTGGGGCTTTTGCTGGCGGTTTTTATTGACCAAAAAGTCCGCGGCGAAGGACTGCTGCGAACCGTTTTCCTGTACCCCTATGCCATGTCTTTTGTGGCCACTGGCCTGGTTTGGCAATGGTTGCTCAACCCTGAGTTGGGCCTGCAAAACGCGGTGCAGGCGCTGGGATTTTCGGGCGTGCAATTCGATTGGATCGTAGACCAGGACAAGGTGATGTACACCATCGTGCTGGCCACCGTGTGGCAGGCCTCGGGCTTTGTGATGGCCTTGCTGCTGGCCGGCTTGCGCAGCATTGACGCGCAAATCTGGAACGCAGCACGCATCGACGGCATTCCCACCTGGCAGGTGTACGTCTTTATCGTGCTGCCCATGCTGGGGGAGTCCATGGCCACCGTGTTTGTACTTTTGCTGACGGCCACCGTGAAACTATTTGACGCCGTGGTGTCGATGACCCAGGGTGGGCCGGGAAATGCCAGTGAGGTGCCCGCCAAATTCATCATGGACCACTTGTTTGGCCGGGCCAACTTGGCCCTGGCCTCGGCCGGATCAGTCGTGTTGCTGCTAACCGTACTGGCCCTGGTGGCCCCGCTGCTGTATGCACGCAGCCGCCACCAGCGACGTGAGGCGCGCCTATGAGGGGCCGTATCTCTGTGGCGCGCTGGGGGATTTACTTCTTCTTGCTCGGTGCCGCACTGTTTTTTCTGCTACCGGCCTATGTCATGCTGGTCACATCTTTGAAGTCCATGGACGAAATCCGTCTGGGCCACATCTTTGCCTTGCCCGGTCAACTCACAGTAGAGCCCTGGATCAGCGCCTGGTCCGGCGCCTGCACCGGCTTGAACTGCGAGGGCATTCGCGGTGGGTTTTGGAACTCGGTGGCAATCGCCATTCCCAGCACCGTGTTGCCCATATTGCTGGGCGCACTCAATGGCTATGCGCTGTCGTTTTGGCGCCCCCGGGGAAGCCAGGCTTTGTTTGCCGTATTGATGGCGGGCGCCTTTATCCCGGCCCAGGTGATGATGTACCCGCTGATTCAAATTTTGGCGGTCTTAGGAATTTTTGGCTCGCTCGCGGGCATTGTTTTGGTTCACACCATCTTCAGCATGCCGGTCATGACGCTGCTGTTTCGCAATTACTACCTGTCGATTCCGACCGAGCTGTTCCACGCCGCGCGCATCGACGGGGGTGGCTTTTACCGCATCTTTTTTGAGCTGGTTTTGCCCATGTCAGTGCCTATCGTGACCGTGGCGGCCATCATGCAAATTACCGGCGTGTGGAATGACTATATTTTGGGCCTGGTGTTTGCCGGGCGTGAGCACCTGCCCATGACGGTGCAGCTCAATAACATCATCAACACCACGACCGGCACCCGGCTCTACAACGTCAATATGGCGGCCACTATTCTGACCTCGTTGGTCCCGCTGGCGGTGTACTTTGCCTCCGGGCGCTGGTTCGTGCGTGGCATCACGGCCGGCGCTCTCAAAGGGTAACTATGGCAGGCATCAAGATTAGCGACCTACGCATCGGCTACGCGAACACCACCGTCATCGAGGGCCTGGACCTCGAGGTGCTTGACGGCGAGTTTTTGGTGCTGTTGGGCCCCTCGGGCTGCGGCAAGTCCACCTTGCTGCACGGTATTGCCGGCTTGCAGGATGTGGCGGCAGGCACGATTGCCATTGGCGGAGTGGACATGACCCATGCCGACCCGACGGACCGCAACATCGGCATGGTGTTTCAGTCCTACGCGCTGTATCCGACCATGAGCGTCGAGCGCAATATGTCTTTTTCACTCAGAGTCAAAGGCTTTTCCCGCCAAGAAATCGCCCGCCGGGTCGAACGTGCGGCGCAAATGCTGCAGCTGACCGAACTGTTGCAGCGCAAGCCGGCGCAGCTTTCGGGCGGTCAACGCCAGCGCGTCGCTATCGGGCGGGCATTGGTGCGCGATGCGGGTGTGTTTTTGTTTGACGAGCCGCTGTCCAATTTGGATGCCCAGTTGCGTACCGAATTGCGCCGCGAGCTCAAATTGCTCCATAAGCGCCTGGGCACCACCATGGTCTACGTGACCCACGACCAGGTAGAGGCCATGACTCTGGCCAGCCGCATCGTGGTGATGCGCGCTGGCCACATCGAGCAAATCGGCACGCCGGGCGCCGTCTATGCACGGCCCAATAACTTGTTTGTAGCCAGTTTCTTAGGGGCCCCGGCTATGAACATGCTCCATGGCACCTTGGTGGCCGCGCAAGATAGCACGATGGCGCTGGCGCTTCAGGGCGGCAACATCGGCCTGGCCGGCTACGCATTTTTGGACGCACCGCAGGCTGCATGCGAAGTCGTCCTGGGCTTGCGGCCTGAATCGCTGCATTTGGATCCGGCCGGACCCTTTGAAGGCACCGTGGTGTTGGTGGAGCCCATGGGCAATCACAGCGTTTTGTGGATCGACTGGGCCGGTCAACACCTGTCTTGCCTGCTACCAGGCGGCGTGGCACCCGCGCTGGACTCGGCGCTGCGGTTTGCCATCGATACCACCCAAATCTCGCTGTTTGACCGCCACACGGAGCGGCGCCTCTAAGGCCGCCCCGGCGCTATTTGTAAGGATTAATTGTCATGTCTATTGCACCGGTTCAAACCATGGCCGCTGCCGGCTTTGCGCGCAGCACACCCTGGGGCGTCGCACTGGCTTGGGCCATGTGCGCCGCATTTCCTGTGGCCCAGGCTGCACCAAAGCCCGCCGCCGTGCAGGCCTGGATTACCACCACCGACCAGGTCCACCTGCTAGCGCCAGCGCCTGCGCAAGCCTTTGGCAAACGGGCGGCGCTCGATCTGGATATCGAGGTCGATGCCAAGCAGCGTTTCCAAACCATGGTGGGCTTTGGTGCCAACATCACCGACGCGTCAGCCTGGCTGATCCAGCAACGCATGAACCCGGCGCAGCGCAAAGCCTTGCTTGACGATTTGTTTGGCAAACCCCCAGGTATTGGCCTGAGTTTTACCCGGCTGACCATTGGTGCATCAGACTTTTCGCGCAGCCATTACAGCCTGGACGATGTGCCGGTCGGCGAAAGCGACTTTGCGATGGAGAAGTTTTCCATAGCGCCAATGCGTGCGGAGGTGCTTCCCGTGGCGCAAGAGGCAAAGCGCATCAACCCGGCGCTGCGCATCATGGCCAGCCCCTGGAGCGCGCCGGCCTGGATGAAAAGTAATGGCAGCCTAATCAAAGGCACGCTCAAACCTGAGGCCTACGGTGCTTTTGCCGCCTACTTGGGTAAATTTGCCGACGCCATGCAAGCCGAGGGTTTGCCGCTTTTTGCGCTGACGCTGCAAAACGAGCCCCACTTTGAACCTGAGGACTATCCCGGCATGCGCTTGATGCCACCAGCGCGCGCGCAATTGATCGGCGAACATGTGGGGCCGCTGCTGGCCAAACGTGATCAGAACGTCAAAATATTGGACTGGGACCACAACTGGGACGAAGTCAGTTCGCCTTTGCAAGTGCTGGCCGACGCCCGCGCCAATCCCTTCGTGGCAGGGGTGGCATGGCACTGCTATGGCCCCGAGCGAGAGATCGTCTCGCAAAGCAAAGTCCACGAGGCTTACCCCGACAAAGAGACTTATTTCACCGAATGCTCGGGCGGGGAGTGGAAGCCGCATTGGCGCGAGACCTTGCCCTGGTTTATGCGTTACCTCATCATCGGCACCACGCGCGGCTGGGCCAAAGGCGTGCTCTTGTGGAATATCGCGCTCGACGAGAACCATGGCCCGCACCTGGGCGGCTGCAAAGATTGCCGGGGTGTGGTCACCATCGACAGCCGCACTGGCGCAGTAACGCGCAACTTTGACTATTACGCGCTGGCCCACGCCAGCCGCTTTGTGCGACCGGGCGCGGTGCGCATTGGTTCGACCGGCGAACTCGATGGCCTGGAAACCGTCGCTTTCCAAAATTCCGACGACCAGTCCATCGCGCTGATCGTGCTCAATGGTGCCACCCGCGCGCGCAAGTTCTCCATCCGCTTTGGTGGCCAACGCTTTCACCACACCATGGAAGCAGCCAGCGTCGCTACCTTTGTTTGGGCGGGCCACTAAGGCGCACCCCATGGAGCGCACAAACCGCCGTCGCTTTTTGCAACACAGTGGCCGCGCGCTGGGCGCTGGGCTGGCCGCAGGCGGTTTGCCCGCGCTCATCCAAAAAGCATTGGCAATGCCTGCTGCGCGGGCTAGTGGCACCATCGATGATGTGCAACACATCGTGGTGCTGATGCAAGAGAACCGCTCCTTTGACCATTACTTCGGCAGCTACCGGGGCGCGCGCGGCTTTAACGACCGTTTCCCTATTCCCATTGCCACGCCGGTCAGCGCTGTACCCTCACCCGTTTGGCAGCAAAGTGGCCCGGGCGGTGCGGTTATTGCACCGTTTCACCTAGATACCCAAGCGCAATGGGGTCTGATGCGCACCGAAGGCGCAGCCCACACCTGGCCCGACGCCCAAGCCGCGTGGAACCAAGGCCGCTTGAACCAATGGGTACAGCACAAAGGCGCGCACGCCATGGGCTACTACACAGCAGCCGACCTGCCTTTTCATCACGCGCTGGCCGAGGCATTTACGCTGTGCGATGCCTACCACTGCGCCTTTCAGGGCGGCACCACGCCCAACCGTTTGTTCCACTGGACTGGCACCAACGATCCGCAGGGCCAAGGCCAGGGCCCGGCCACATTTAACGACCTGGAATCCATGCAGCCCAAGGCAGGCCGCCCGAGCTATACCTGGACCACTTACCCCGAGCGCTTGCAAGCCGCAGGCATTGGCTGGCAGGTCTACCAAGATATTGCCGACAACTACGACGACAACTCACTGGCTTTTTTCAAAAACTACCGCGATGCCTTTGCCGATTTGGCTGGGGCCGACCCAGCGCTCAAAGCGCGCGCGGGTAGCACCCGTGATTTGGACTTGCTCGCAGCCGACGTACTGGCGGGCCAATTACCGCAGGTCAGCTGGATCGTGGCACCCGAGCGCATGAGCGAACACCCCGGCGAATCGAGCCCGGCCCAAGGGGCTGATTACATCGCCCGGGTCCTGCAAGCGCTTACCGCCAACCCTGAGGTGTGGAGCCGTACCGTCTTCTTGGTGAACTACGACGAGAACGACGGCTTTTTTGACCACATGCCCCCGCCCGCAGCTCCGTCCTGCCAGCGCTGGCACGCCGATCCAACGCAGGCGCAATGGGCAGGGGCATCCACCGTTGACACCCGCGGCGAATACCACGAGCACCTGGTGAGCTACCGCGCCAGCGCAGCGGACAAAGCCCTGCTGCACCAGCCCTACGGTTTGGGCCCGCGCGTGCCCTTGCTGGTCATTTCGCCCTGGAGTCGGGGCGGCTGGGTCAACTCCCAGGTGTTTGACCACACGTCGGTCATTCGCTTTATCGAGAAGCGCTTTGGCGTGCACGAGCCGCAGATTTCGCCCTGGCGGCGCGCGGTTTGCGGCGATCTGAGCACCACCTTGGATTTTGCAAAGCCCAGCTTCACAGCCTTGCCAGCTTGGCCTGCCACGCTTGCGC
This sequence comes from Comamonas sp. lk, assembly GCA_945898115.1. Classification (GTDB taxonomy): domain Bacteria; phylum Pseudomonadota; class Gammaproteobacteria; order Burkholderiales; family Burkholderiaceae_C; genus Allorhodoferax. Next base: position 8,669 of record CAMDHS010000005.1, on the reverse strand, counting down.
GAGCGGCTCAGGCGCGCGCTTTGCCCGGGCGCACCATGCCCTCATGGCCCACCGTAGCCGCGCCCTTGCCGCGCCTGACCGGTTGGCGTCCTTCGCGCGCGCTGCCCTACCAGTTGCACGCGGATCTCGTGCCAGGCACTGCACCAGAGCAGCTCACCTTGGCCATGCACAACAGTGGCAGCGTTGCCGCCGTCTTCCACGTCTATGACCGCTTGCACCTGCACGCGCTGCCGAGGCGCTACACCGTCGAAGGCGGACGCAGCTTGCACGGGGTCTGGGACAGCGCGCAGGGCTATGATCTGTGGGTACTGGGGCCCAATGGGTTTCACCGCAGTTTTTGCGGTCCAGGCAGCAGCGCAGAGCCGCTCCCTAGCGTGCAGCTGCTTTATTTGCCGCTGCTTGGGCGCGTGCAAATGCGCTTGCACAACCCGGGCACGCACGCATGCGAGCTCGAAATACAAGCCCATCGGCCTGCTGCGGTCGCGGGTTTGAACCAGCGCCTGAGCGCTGGCGGCCAGGCCGAACGCGTGTGGAACGTCGCCGAACAGGGCCATTGGTATGACCTGACGGTGCGCGCCGCCCAATGGCCGCAATGGAGCTGTCGGTTTGCCGGGCGCATGGAAACCGGCCAAGACAGCATGACCGACCCGGCCGCCTGATTGGCCTGAGTCCCTTAAAAAACTCCAACGAAAGACACCTATGTTGCATCGCATCGCTTTCCTGGCCCGGCGCATTCGCTACGTGGGTGTTCAGCGCACACGCACCGGCTTGCTTGCCGCTGCCCTGCTGCTTCCCTTTGCAGCCTTTGCCCAAAATCAGGTTTTTCTGCAAGCGCAGGGCACGCGATGGGCGCGCTCAGACGGCGCAGCCATAGAACTGCGGGGCACCAACCTGGGCACCTGGCTGCTGCCAGAGTTCTGGATGCTGGGCTACCCGGACGATGCACCGGTGAACGACCAATGCAAGCTTGAGGCCGTGCTGGACAAACGCTTTGGCTACGCACAGCGCCAGCGCTTGCTCACGGTCTTTCGGGACAACTGGATGCGTGAGCGCGATTGGGACCTCATTGGGTCCTTCGGGCTCAATTTGGTGCGTCTGCCCTTTTTATGGAGCGTCATCGAAGACGAACGCCGCCCGGGCCATTTGCGGCCCGATGCATGGCGCTACCTGGATGCGGCCATTGCACAAGCCAAAGCGCGCGGCATGTATGTGGTGCTCGATTTGCACGGCACGGTGGGCGCCCAAGGCAAGGAACACCACAGTGGTTGTGCCAACCAAAACCTGCTTTGGAGCCGGCCTGATTACCAGGCGCGTACCGCCTGGCTTTGGCAACAAATTGCCAAGCGCTACAAAAACGAGCCCGTCGTGGCCGCCTACGGTTTACTCAATGAGCCCTGGGGCAGTTCGGACACCCAGTTGGTAGAAGTGGTGCGCAGGCTCTACGCCGATATCCGCAAGATCGACACGCGCCATATCATTTTGCTGCCCGACCATCCCAAAGGCATTGGCGCCTATGGCAACCCGGCGGCGCTGGGCATGCGCAACGTGGTGTTCGAAACCCACCCCTACCCGGGGCACTTCGGTTGGGCCCAGCCGGGCTTGGAAGTGCACCGCAATTGGCTAGGCTGTTTGCCGGACGGGGGCGGGCTGTGCGACTGGAAGAAGCGCATGGCGGCCATCCAAACGCCGCTTTTCATGGGGGAGTTTCAGCCCTGGGCCGACATGGACGCGAAGCTGGGCGGCCAAATATCGCGTGCAAGCTTTGACGCTTACGCCGCCCAAGGATGGGCCAGTGCGGTGTGGTCTTACAAAATGGTTCGCGCGCAAAACAAGGCTGCGTCAACGGTTTGGGGCTTGGTCATGAACGCCGATGACGCGCCCGTGCCGCAACTGGACTTTCGCAAGGCATCTCTGCAAGAGATTGAAAGCCTGTTTCAACTCTACGGCAGCATGCCCTACCGTGTGCGCACCGAAGTGCGTGACGCACTGCAAAGCAGCACGGCAACCCCGCTTTAAGCAGCCGCCAGCAAGCGGGCCAGCTTGCCCCTGACCACCGGCACCGTCAGCATGGTGCTGGCCAGGGCCATCAGCAAGAGCGCGGTAAAGGCGTCGTTGGAAATGATGCCTTTGTCTAGCAATATGTTGCAAAAAATAATCATGATCAAGGCCTTGGTCTGCAGTAGCCAGCCAATCAAAGACGCCTCGCCCCGTTTCCAGCCCAGCAAACGCCCGGCTATGTGCACGCCCAGCAATTTGCCGCTGACTGCGGCCAGCAACAGCCAGGCAGCGGCCATAAACACGGCGATTCCGCCCAGACCCCATTGCGTGCGCAGGCCGGTACTGAGGAAAAACACCGGCATCATGAGCAGCAACACGTTATGCCGCAGCGCATCGCGCTGGGCTTGGTCGATAGCGTCTGCATCAATCACCACGCCGGCCAAAAATGCACCCACCATAAAGTGCAAACCCGCCACATCAGCGCTCAGGGCGCAGAAAGCCAGCCAGACCAAGCCCAGGTAAAGCCGGTCGCGTACCGGCACACGCGGCATGACCGCGCGCAGGCACCAGGACAACATGACAAAAAGCAGCAGGAAAACGACTTGCAAGCCGGCCCGCTGGTAGTCCATCAGGATCAGGGCCAAAACGCTCCAAATCAAGATATCGTCCAAACTGGCATAGCGAAGAATGCGCTGGCCCAGGTCGGTGCGCAGAATCTGGAGCTTCTCCAAAAACAAGACCAAGATGGGCAAGGCCGTCACCGCGCAAGACATGGCCACACCGAGCACAAACTGCCACCGGGTCGCGGTCGGCCCCATCCAGCCGGGCTGCAACACCATGGCGTAAGCGGCGACTGAACCCAAAACCAGGGGCGCGCCCAGGGCTAAGGCGGCGGTGGTCACACTTTCGCGCCGGTGCGTCCAGGCTTGCGCCAAATCCAGCTCCAAACCCGCAATCCAGACAAAAAGCATCACACCCCACCAGGCCAGGCCGTTGAGGCTGCCCAGCACGGGCTGCGTAAAGATCGCTTGGTAAACCTGTGGAAATTGCGCCCCCAAAACACCTGGCCCCAACAAAATGCCGCCAACGATCTGGACCACCACCAGGGGCGCATAGTTGTCGGTATCGGCCAGACGCCAAACCAAATACGGCAAGCTGAATATGAGCAGCAGTGCTGCCAGAAACAGCTCAGAGGTGCTCACGGCTGTGCTTGGGCGGTTTGGTGGCGTGGCGCCTTGCTTGACTCACGTATCAATAGCTTGGGGGCGGGCAGCACCGCGTCGGGCGCGGTGCCTGCGATCAGCTGCAAGATCGAGGCGGCGGCCATGCGCCCGAGTTCGTAGGCCGGCTGCTGAATGGTGCTCAGGGGCGGCGTGGCATACATGGAGGTGGGCAAATCGTCAAACCCGACCAAAGACACGTCATCAGGCACCCGAAGTCCGTGGCGAAACAGGCTGAGCGCCGCACCGGCGGCCATCTGATCATTGGCAGCAAAAATGGCGGTGAATTCGCGCCCATCGTCCAGCAGACGGTCCACCGCCTGCTGACCACTGATTTCGTAATAGCGTCCGGGCACCACCAAAGCCGGGTCAAAAGGCACGCCGGCAAGCTCCAAGGCGCTACGGTAGCCGCGCAAGCGCTCGGCGGCGTCGGGGTGCTCCTGGTCGCCGGCAATGAAAGCAATGCGGGTGTGGCCCAGATCCAGCAAATGGCGTGTGGCGATAAAGCCACCGGTGTAATTGTCAAAATTGAGCGCGAACAGGCCCGGCGCTTGTAAGCTGCGGCCGGACACCACGACCGGCAAAGTCTTGGCGCATTCCTGCAACAGGCTGTCCGACAGGCGGGGCAGCAGCACCACGATGCCATCTACGCGGCGCGAGCGCAATACGTCCAGGCAGCGCGCCTCGGCATCAGGGTCCCAATGGGCGCTCATAAACATGGGGCTGTAGCCTGCCGGGTCCAAGGCGTCTTCGATGCCGCGCAGGGCCGCACCGTAAAACGGGCTGTCGATGGCTTGAGTCACCACGCCAATGCTAAACGTCTTGCCGCCGGCCAAGCCGCGGGCCAAGGGGTTGGGCACAAAACCGAGCATCTTGGTCGCCTCCAGCACCGCTGCGCGCTTGGCTTCGCTGACCACGGCGGTGCCGTTGAGGATGCGCGAGACCGTGCTTGGCGAGACGCCCGCACGGCGCGCAACCATCTCCAGCGTGACGGTGACGCGCTCAGCGTCTGCAAGCGGCTCGGGTTGGATTGGCGTAGGCTTTTTCATGCGTGGCAGGTGATGCGGGGCCGGTGTAAAGCCTCGGTTGCTAGGTTTTGAAAGCGCATTCAATCTTAAACGCATTGTGCGACTGCCCCCCCATCAAGCCAAGTTAGCTTAATGACGCAGTAAAAGGGGGAAGAACTCAAGCAAAGACTGGGCGCAGACCTTGGTGGGTACGCCTTGCAGCGTTGGACGGTGCGCCGGGTTCATACAGGGGGATGGCGCCATCGGTGCTGGCCCTGCGGAACGGGTGAAAGGTGTCTGCAAGTGCCACCGGACCGGCATCCTGAACCGGGGTTCAGGTGGGCGAGGTCAGCCCTACATTGGGTCCGTCTAACGCGAGACGGTCACGCTTGCGGGGCATGTTCCAAGCCCTGGCTCATAGAGCATAGGTTCAAGGAAATATAAAGCCCGGCAGGCACCGCAGACGCTTTGGATTGTAGGCCTGCACACGCCTTGAGGGCGCCACCCGAATGCGTCTTTTGGGGCTAAAACAACAGTCCGTCGCGCGCCAGCACTTTGTCTAGGCGGTGGATGAGGGGTTCGAGCAGCTTGTCGTCGCGGCGGCGGTCCAGTGTCAAGGCGGGCGCAGGCTCAATCGCCACGCCTTGGGCAGGCACGTCGGCATTGGCCACTTCAAAGGCCAGGTTCAGGGCGGCTAGCACTGCGATGCGGTCACGGGCACGCACCTTGCCGGCGTCGCGGATCTTGCACATGGCGGCGTCTACGCGCTGCACGGCCTGGGTCAGCTTGGCCTCGCCCCCTTCGGGGCAGCCGAGCAGGTAGTTTTGACCCATGATCTGGACGTCGAGTTGTTTCATGGTGTGTCGTCAGGCTTGGGGCTGGAGGAGTGCGCCACGGCGTCGCTGTCAGGCTGGCCGGGCAGGCGGTCGAGCAAGGCGTCGATGCGCGCGCGCGCCGCGCCCAGACGGGATTTGAAGGAATCGCGCTCGGCGGTGAGCGCCTGCACCTGGCTGCTGAGCAAGGCGTTGGTGCGGTGGAGTTCTTCGTATCGCACCAGCAGGCGCTCAACGCGCTCGGCGATTTGCTCGGTGGGGGACAAGGGCTGCATAACGCGACATTGTAGGTCGCAGCCAAGGGGTTTTCTGACAAGGCCCTGGCCGTAGAATCAGCGCGTTGGTGCTCGCGCCGTGGTTCACACGGTGCAGTTCAACGGGAAGCAGGAGGGAGACGCTGTGTAACAGCCAACCTAACCTGCGCTGCCCCCGCAACGGTAAGTGGACAAATCGACGCTCGTACCTGGGTTTCGATTTCGCTCCCATCAAAGCCACTGAGTGCCCTGAACAAGCACTTGGGAAGGCGATGGGGGTTGTGCCATCAGCCCGGATACCGGCCAATAAAGTGGTTGCACGCCTGCGTGCAACTGTGACGCCCATGCGCTGTCGGGGAAGACGGCGAGGGTTTTATTTGATGGTCTTTTTCCTATGAAAACTGGTAACTCTCGTGCGCGCCTAGCCGCGCTCCCTTTGGCCGTGGCTGCGGCTTTTTCTTCCAACTCTGGTTTTGCGCAATCTGCGGATAACGCCACGGCTTTGCAGCAGGTGGTGGTAACAGCCATGCGGGTAGAACAGCCGCTGGCCGACGTGCTGTCGTCCCTGTCGGTCATCACCCGCAAGGACATTGAGCGCTCGCAAGCGCAAACCCTGGCCGACTTGCTGCAAGGCGAGGCCGGCTTTGAGTTTGGTCGCAATGGCGGGCCGGGCGCGGTCACTTCCTTCTTCTTGCGTGGGCAAGACAGCATCAACACCGCCATCGTGATTGACGGCATCCGTGCGCCGGTAGACCAGATTGGCTCTTTGCTGGTGATCGATATTCCGATCCAGCAAATTGAGCGCATTGAAATACTGCGCGGCAACGCCAGCGCCTTGTACGGCGACGCGGCCGTGGGCGGGGTGATCAGCATCACCACCCGCTCGGGCGGCGGCGCCCCCCGGGCTTATGGTTCGGTGACGCTGGGTGCGCGCAACACCCGCGAAATGCTGCTGGGTTACGCCGGCGAGTCGGATGGCTACAAGCTCAACTTCAATGTGGGAAGTGCGGCATCGGACGGGTTTTCGGCGATCAATAACCGGCAAAAACCCAGTGCAAATCCTGATAGCGATGGATTTAAAAATGACTTTGCCGCGGTTCGGCTGGACAAAAAAGTGGCGCCAGATTTGGCGATGGGCTTGCGGGTCAAGGTCAGCGTAGCGTCATCGGACTACGACGACCCCTATGGTGCGCCTACCGATGTGGATGTGTTCAAGAAAAAGACCGAAAACTTTGGCGCCTATGTGCGCCGGGCGATGAGCGAGGACTGGACCAGCACGCTGGACGTGTCGCTGTCCCAGTTGCGGTACGAAGACTCCAAGAATGGTGTCTTGTTCACCGCCGGTGACTACTCCTACAAAAATGGTATTTCCACCGGAAATCAGCGCGAAGTGCGCTGGTCGAATAACTACCAGGTCGCAGCCGACACGCTGGTGAACTTCGGCGTTGATTCGTCGCAGGCCGGCTATACCGGCGAAGGCGACAGCGCCTATGACATGCGCAAGACTGGCTTGGGTTATTACGCCGGCGTCACTCAAAACCTGGGAAAACTCACGCTGCAAGGTAATGTGCGCAAGGACCAATTGGTAACGGAAAACACGGTTTCAGGCACCACTGGCCGCAGCGACCAATCGACCAACTCCGGCCTATTGGGCTTGGGTTACCGCCTGGATGAGCAGTGGAAAGTGACCGGGTCTTTGTCCACCGGCTTTCGGGCGCCCACTGCTTACGAAGTGGCCGCCACTCCCTTTGTTAAACCAGAGTTTCACCACAGCCAAGAGATCGGTTTGGTCTACGCTGGCGGCGTGACCTATGCGCGGGCCGTCTATTTTGAAACCCGCACTGACGACGCCATCACCTCGGACGATGGCTGGCCTGAGATTTACAGCAATGTGGGACGCACAGAAAACAAGGGCTTGGAGGCCGTCCTGCAAACCCAATGGTCTGGCTACCGGGTGCGGGTGTCTCTCGTTTCCCAAGACCCTAAAAACTTGAGCACCGGCTTTCCGCTGGCGCGCCGGGCTCGCAACTACGGCAGCATCGACGTCTCGCGGATGGTGGCGGGCTATGAGCTGGGCGCCAAGGTCTATGGTGCTGATGAGCGCAAGGACAGCCCGTACAGCAGCGTGGTTCTGGCTGGTTACAGCGTCTGGTCCTTCTACGCCAGCCGGCAAATCGACAGCGAATGGACACTGCGTGCGCGGCTTGAAAATGCTTTTGACCGCCAGTACCAGCTCGCCTCGGGCTACAACACGCCGGGCGCGGGTGCTTTTGTTACCCTGCAATACCAGCCTAAATAGGTTTATGCCCGACCTCTCCCCCCAACGCATCGTCTGCCTGACCGAGGAAACCACCGAGTGGTTGTACTTGCTCGGGCACGAGCGGCGCATTGTGGGGATTTCGGGCTACACCGTGCGTCCGGCGCGCGCGCGCCAGGAAAAGCCCAAGGTGAGTGCGTTTTTGAGCGCCAAGATCGACAAGATCTTGGCGCTGCAGCCCGACTGCGTGTTTGGGTTTTCTGACTTGCAGGCCGATATTGCGGCCTTGCTCATTCGCCAGGGCGTGCAAGTCACCGTGTTCAACCAGCGCAGCGTGGCCGAGATTTTTTCCATGATGTACCAGGTTGCCGCCATGGTGGGCGAGGCCGCGCAAGGCTTGGAGCGCATTGCCGCTATGCAACAGGGGCTGGACCAGATGCGTGCCGAAGTGGCGGCGCTAGTGGCGCAGGGCGCGCGCCGGCCCCGCGTGTTTTTTGAAGAGTGGGATGTGCCCCATATCAGCGCCATTCGCTGGGTGTCCGAACTCATGGGCATCGCCGGGGGCGACGATATTTTTCCTGAGCTCGCGCACGAGTCGCTGGGCAAAAACCGCATCATTGCCGACGGTGCTGAGATCGTGCGCCGCAATCCGGACAGCATCATTGGTTCGTGGTGTGGCAAGAAGTTTCGCCCCGAGACGGTGGCCGCGCGCCCGGGTTGGGCGCAGGTGGCTGCAGTGCGCGACGGCGCCTTGTTTGAAATCAAATCCCCGCTGATCCTGCAACCCGGCCCCGCGGCCCTGACCGACGGCGTGGCTGCGCTGCACCGCATTTGCCGTGACTGGATGCGGGCGTCTATCGGGCGGGCTGCGGCGTGAAGGTGTTGGCGTTCTTGCTCGGTGTTTGGGCGCTGCTGTTAGGCGCATCAGCCCCCGCCGCCGCCAGTGCCACGGTGCTGGACGACCGGGGTGCGGTGGTGCAGCTGTTGCCGGTGCCCCAGCGCATCGTCAGCCTTTTGCCATCGCTGACCGAGTCGGTCTGCGCCCTGGGCCAGTGCGCCAAATTGGTGGGCGTGGACCGCTATTCCAATTACCCGGCCAG